>NZ_JASCOY010000049.1:0-40737 GCF_029960075.1 Pseudomonas sp. PS02290 | reverse complement strand
ACTATGTGGTGATGCTGACTGACTGGACCGACGAAGATCCAGGCGCCTTGATGAGCAAGCTCAAGAAGCAGTCCGATTACTACAATTATCACAAACGGACGGTTGCAGATTTCATTCACGACGTCAGCGAAAAAGGGTGGTCGTCGACCGTCGCTGATCGAAAGATGTGGGCCGAAATGAAGATGAACCCCACTGACATCGCAGATGTGAGTGGAGCGACCTACACGTACTTGATGAATGGCCAAGCGCCAAACATGAACTGGACGGGCATCTTCCGGCCAGGCGAGAAGATCCGCCTTCGCTTCATCAACGGTTCGGCGATGACGTACTTTGACGTCCGCATCCCAGGGTTGAAGATGACGGTAGTGGCGTCTGATGGACAATACGTCAAGCCTGTCAGCGTGGATGAATTCAGGATCGCAACAGCCGAAACCTATGATGTGATCGTCGAGCCCACCCAAGAGGCGTACACGCTTTTCGCCCAGTCAATGGACCGAACAGGGTATGCCTGTGGAACGCTGGCTGCCCGTGCCGGTTTGACCGCCCCAGTACCGCCGTTAGATCCGCGTCCCCTAGTGACCATGGCCGACATGGGCATGGCGGGGATGGATCATGGTGGGATGGCAGGTATGGGAGACATGGGCGGCATGGACCAGGGCGGTATGAAAGGCATGTCTGGTATGAAAGGCATGTCTGGTATGAAAGGCATGTCTGGTATGGATGGTGGTGACATGAAAGGCATGGACAGCATGGCTGGCATGGACCACAGCAAGATGCAGGGCATGGACCAAGGCGGCATGCAAGGCATGTCTGGTATGGACGGTGGGGACATGAAAGGCATGGACATGGCTGGCATGGACCATAGTCAGATGTCCATGGGCGGCATGTCTGGGATGGCGGGGATGGGCGCTATGCAGTCCCATCCAGAAACCGAAAAAGACAATCCGCTGGTCGATATGCAGGCGATGTCGACCTCGCCGAAGCTTGACGACCCCGGCATGGGCCTTCGCGACAACGGGCGCAAGGTTTTAACTTACTCGGATCTAAGAAGTACCTTTGAAGATCCCGACGGCCGCGATCCCGGCCGCACGATTGAGCTCCATCTGACAGGTCATATGGATAAGTTCGCTTGGTCGTTCAATGGCGTGAAGTTTTCCGACGCAGAGCCGATACGTTTGAAATACGGCGAAAGGGTCCGTGTTGTATTGGTCAACGATACGATGATGACTCACCCGATTCACCTGCATGGTATGTGGAGCGACCTTGAGGACGAGAACGGCAATTTCATGGTCCGTAAGCACACGATCGACATGCCCCCAGGCTCCAAGCGTAGCTATCGAGTGACCGCCGATGCGCTTGGGCGTTGGGCTTACCACTGCCATCTACTTTTCCACATGGAAATGGGGATGTTCCGTGAAGTACGTGTGGAGGAGTAAGAAATGACCATGAGAACCAATTTGCGCATCACCTACGTACACGTAGCGGTCGTAGCTGCCGGGTTAACCTTGGGCCCAAGTCAATGGGTAGCGGCAGCCGACAGCGCCAAAGCCTCGGACCACGGGCAGATGCAGGGTATGGATCAGAGCCAAATGCAGAGCATGGACCATAACCAGATGCAAGGCATGGACCACAGCCAGATGCAGGGCATGGACCACAGCCAAATGACCGGGATGGCCCCCAATACCCAGCAGGCGCCGACTCAGAGCCGCACGCCAATTCCTGTTCTGACGGATGCTGATAGAGCCGCTGTCTACAACGCTCCCGGCGGCCATGAAGTACATGACAGTGGCTACAACTCGTTCATGCTCATTGACCAGCTGGAATGGCAGAACGCAGATGAAGGCAGCGTCCTTAACTGGGACGCCAAAGGTTGGATCGGCGGCGATGTGGACCGTCTGTGGTTGCGCACAGAGGGTGAACGGACCAATGGCAAAACCGAACAGGCAGAGGCGCAAGCATTATGGGGTCACGCTATCAGCCCCTGGTGGGACGTGGTGGGTGGGGTGCGTCAGGATTTCAAACCTGGTGATCCGCAAACGTGGGCTGCGTTTGGCCTTCAGGGCTTAGCGCTCTATAACTTCGAAACAGAAGCCACGGTTTTCCTTGGCGAGGGCGGCCAAACCGCAGCGAGATTAGAAGGTGATTACGACATTCTGCTGACGAATAAGCTCATTCTTCAGCCCACCGCCGAGATCAATTTTTACGGAAAGAATGATCCTCAGCGCGGTATTGGATCTGGCCTATCCGAAACCGAATTAGGCCTTAGATTACGTTATGAAATACGGCGAGAATTCGCACCCTACATCGGGGTGACATGGAACCGATCATATGGAAACTCTGCCGATTACGCCCGAGCGGAAGGCGAGGACCGCAGCGAAGCACGCCTAGTTCTTGGTGTCCGTATGTGGTTCTAAACGCATCTTAAAAGTGACACAACAAACCAAACCTCAAACCTACAGCTTTGCGCTGTGAGGAGCCTTGCATGTCTATTTTCAAAACTACTGCTGTTGCTGTTGCGCTGTCTGGCGGCCTGCTGATGAGCGCCTTGGCCCAAGCTCACCCTAAGCTCGTGTCGTCCACGCCCGCCGAAGGTGAAGCGGGTGCGGCTCCAGGTAAGATCGAACTGCATTTCTCCGAGAACCTCGTGACTCAGTTCTCTGGCGCCAAGCTGATCATGACTGACATGCCTGGCATGCCAAACTCCCCCATGGCTGTAAAGGCCAATGTCGCTGGCGGTAGCGACCCTAAAACCATGGTCGTCACACCAGCTTCACCTTTGACCGCAGGCTCATACAAGGTGGAGTGGCGCGCTGTGTCATCTGACACGCATCCAATAACCGGAAATGTTACGTTCAAAGTGAAGTAAGCCATGAGCGACTCTGTCAACGTTGTACTGCGTTTTGCCCTTTATACGGACCTGATGTTGCTGTTTGGCTTGGCGGTATTTGGGCTTTACAGCCTACGCGGACGAGAGCGGATATCGGGGGCAGTGTTGAATTTTGAGTCGCTGCTGGTTGCGACCGCTGCAATGGGAATGGTGCTTTCCGTCGTCGGGATGATTATTCTTGCGCAAAACATGAGCGGCGCTGCTGACTGGGCGGAGCTCCAACCCCACATTGGGATGATGCTGACTGAAACCGAAGCTGGTTTTACATGGATCATCCGAATGTTCGCTCTGGCTCTGGCGCTGCTTGCGGCGACCCAGAACAAGCGCTGGCCGTCGTCAAGCCTCTGGATTGCTGCAACAGGTGCGGGGCTTGCGCTTGCTTCGCTTGCCTGGAATGGCCATGGGGCAATGGACGAGGGAACCCGCAGGTTCTGGCACTTTGCCGCTGACATCCTGCACCTGCTAGCGGCGGGAGGCTGGATCGGGGCCCTGGCTGCGTTCGGACTGTTGTTGAGGCTTAAAAAACTTGAGGCGAAGCACCTGGTCGAGGTCCTTTCACGTGCGTTAACGGGTTTTGAGTCGGTAGGCGCTCTTATCGTTGGAGTCATTGTCGCAACGGGCGTGGTTAATTACCTGTTCATTGTAGGGCCCAGCCTGGATGGCGTTACCGACAGTACCTACGGTATTTTGCTTTTCGCAAAACTCGCGCTGTTCGGTGGAATGGTGGTACTCGCAGCACTCAACCGATTCCACCTCAGCCCATTACTGGAGCAATCATTACAGGCGGGCGACTACACATCAGCGGTAAATGCTCTGAGGCGCAGCATGGTCCTGGAGTTCTCCGCTTCGGTGGCAATTCTGTTGCTGGTAGCTTGGTTAGGTACATTAAGTCCAGCAATGGACATGGCTGCCTGATAGCTACCGGCCCTGGTCATCCTCAAGGCCCTTTTCTTCCCGAAAAGGGCCTTTCGCATTTTAGGCATAGTTCGCTGTCATCAGACTTACTGAAATGTAACTTTGAGCTCACATTAACGACAGCTTTCTGTCGTTATAGTCTCCACACAAACATATGCACCTGGAGATTTGTAAAATGAACAACCTTGCCTCCCTTTCACTTGCGTTGTGCTTTGCCTTCGTGACTTCTTTTGCATCCGCTGATGGTCGAAACGACCCAGTCTATGGCGAAATGATCAGAGCCAACGAAAAGTCTATGGAAAAATATGCCCAATCCAAAGGAAAGGGTCAACCTGAGGTGATTCATTATCAATATGGCTTCAAGGCAGATGTTGCTAAAGTATTAGGTACGACTTCAGCCAAGGGAAGCCGTCTCGCTTTTGGCAACTGCGGCGTAATGCCGGCACAAATGAATTACGAGGATAGTAATGGCAATATCAAAATTCTTGAATACGTTATGCTGCCCAACAACTGCACTAATGCACACTGATGTTTAGCCGTCCGGTTCGGTAGTTGAGCTTAACGTTCTATTAATTGCGCTGCTAACGACGTTGGAAACTAAACTCGCACTGATACGATTACATCCCTTAGAACTCTTTCAGAATTTTAAAGGTAACGGCATAACAAGCGGTGCGTGAACTTGACAAGCGCTCAGTGAATCGCCCCGGTAAGCGTCACGTCGGCTAGAACGTTATAGATCAGATCCGCCATCTACTCCGGCCCGTTGGGCAACCGGCGCAGCTGAATCAGGAGTTGATCCAAGGATGCTGGGCAAAGTTGCCATGATTCTTGCCGCCCTTATGTGCGCGAACGGCTCCGGCCGTCGCTTGCACACTGGGCGTTGCCGCAGAGCACGCAACCCACGCGATCGTCTCGGGGAATCGCCCAGCGCGCTGGCCCAGCCTTTCCTGGACAAGGTGGCCTTCGCCACGGAAGGGATGATGACCTCGTCATCTTCGCGCGGCCGGTTCTCGTATGCAAAAAAACTACCTTACGCTTAACCGGCTGCCACTATAGTGATAGGTGGTTGCCAACTCCTCTAAGAAACGCCGCGCCCTCATCAAGTGCGATATAGCACCAGTTACCTGAAGCCTGCTCAGCTGCCTTTAAATGACGTCCGACCGCTCAACGCCAGCTTGGCCTCGACCGTGAGTCTTCAAGCTGCGCACGATTGATCAGGCTGCAGTTGTACAGAGCGAGACGATAAAGCTTGAGCGGGGGCGTCTTTGGTTCGGCCGCAGCCTCGGTGCCGCTCGTTCTGATCAGCGCGAACATCAGACGGGCACGGCCGATGGCATTGTCACTGGACATGGTCATCAGCCGGGGGGCCTCACAGTGCACTTCTGTTGACGCTTTTAAGCATGACCCCTCCTGCTACATACCGCGGGGGCGAAGCGATAACAGTTGCGTCCCGCGCGCTTGGCGACGTACATGGCCGCGTCAGCACTTGCTAACAATTGCTCCGGTGTGGTCAACGCGTAGGCCGGGCAGACCGTGACCCCCACGCTCGTGCCGATCTTTACCGTATGCCCACGCAGGTGAAAAGGCTGCGCGAGGGTTGCGCACATAGCAGCAGCGATTCGTTCGCAAGTGTCCTGAGCCTTGGCGCCTGACGCAATCACGACAAACTCATCGCCCGCCAAGCGGCACACAGTATCGTGCTGACGCACTTTTTGACGAAGCCGTTCGGATACCTGGCATAAGAGTTCATCGCCAAGGTCGTGACCATACTCATCGTTGACCCTTTTGAAGCCATCAAGATCGAGGAAAAAAACCGAAAAATCAGCCAGGCCTCGCTCTGCTGAGCCGACGGCCTCGCTGAGTTTTTCCATCAGGGCCGCGCGGTTAGGCAAACCGGTCAAGTGATCGAGCAAGGCCCTGTCTGTCAGCGATTTCTCTTTACGCTTTTGTTCAGTGACGTCCAGAGACATGACGAAGAATCCAACGATGGCTCCGTCACGCACGTCGGGTATGTAGGTGGCGCGCCAAATCCGGCCGTCTAGATCATCGTAGCGAATGTCGTCCCGAGTGCTGCGATCGCCCGCTAGGGCACGGTCGAAATACGGCAAAAGTTCCTCGTAAACCGCAGGCTTCAGGACAGTCTGGACAGACTTTCCTCGCAGCGACAACGGATCGACATTGAAAATCTCCTTGTATCTGGCGTTATTAAAAACATAGCGCAACTCCGAATCCACCTGCGCGATCAACATCGGCACGTTGTCAGCGATGGATCGAAGGGTTTCCTGACTTCTCACAAGGTCAACGGTTCGCTCAACTACGCGCTGCTCTAGTTCGTGCTGATGATTCAGTATCAACTCCTCGCTGTGCTTACGCGTGGTGATATCCAGGATCACCGCGATAAGATCCAGGGGCGCACCCGCGGCCTCTCGCAGGATCGCGACGCTCAAGTCGACCCAAACAAGTGACCCATCCTTGCGCACATAACGCTTTTCCAACGAGTAGTTCTTGCGACAGCCGTTGATAAGATCCGCAACCAAGGCCAGATCCTGCTGGATATCGTCCGCGTGAGTGATTTCCTGAAACGTCTTGCTCAGAAGCTCGTCTGACGAATAACCCGTTATCTCGCAAAATTTAGGATTAACGACTGAAAATCGCCCGTCCAGATCGACGATGGCCTTCCCTGTCGGAGTTTCTTGAAAAACTGTAGCGAACCTTGTTTCACTCAGTGACCGAGCGCGACGCTCATCTTCATAGATTGTCCGGGCCTGGCCGGACATGCTGCGATGAAACAATTCTCGCTCGACCGCCCGGGCCAGATCTTTCATAGCTGTGAGGGTGCTTTGAGTAATTACCCTTGGGCGATGGTCAATCGCGCACAGGGTGCCTACTACATAGCCTTCGCTGGAGCGAAGAGGGATGCCGGCGTAAAATCGAATAAAGGGCGCTCCGACAACAAGAGGGTTGTCGTGAAACCTGACATCTGTGGCCGCGTCCTCGACGACCAGAGAGCCTTCTGCATGCAGGGCATGGGCACAGAACGCAATATCCCGCGATGTTTCGCAAGTATCCAGTCCCACCTTGGACTTGAACCATTGCTTGTCGGCCTCAACCAGCGATATCAACGCGGTGGGCACCTGCAACAACTCGGCCAGGACTCGGGTGAACCGGTCGAATGTCTCCTCGGTAGCTGTATCCAGAACATCCAGGCTGCGGAGAAACTCCAGCCGCGCTTCCTCGTTAATCGGGTAAGGGGCAATCAGCATTGCGATATGATCCTTTTGGTGACCCCGTCCGGACGCGCGTTCCAATACTTTCGGTCGCTTGCCTGAGAATTTGTAGTCCCGACTCTCCGGCGAGCGCTGCACCGTTGACCGACCCAAGCTTCGGTTTTTAGTTTGCAAGTGAAGGCTGAATGACTAGAGCATGGGACATGCTGCACCAGCCGTATAGGTCTGCTGCACCACTTAGCACCAGGCTGCTTTCGGCCCGTCAAGGGTACGATGCGTCTGGTCAAGTCAGCGCAAATGCCATACCAAGCCGAATTGAAGAAGTGGTCAAGTCCGCCCGAGCACAGTGCCATATCATCTCAGGGCCCATGCACCCCTCAAATGTGCGGGCATTCTCGCGTCCATTGCTCGAAGCGAACAATGTCTGGTCGTGGTCTACTGGCTCATTGATTGGCGGTCCGAATACAGCCCGACTGGCCCCATGCAGTTGGAGATACATCAATTCGACTGCTGCTCACTTGTTCGCTGGATAGCTCGCCACGACCACCTGTGCTCCTGTCTTGCTCAGACCGATAACGTCGTAAGCCTGTGACGTTTGACCATTTTCCATTCCTGGTGAGCCCATAGGCATGCCAGGGACTGCAATGCCCACCAAGTCTTGGCGACCGCGCAGGTCCTTGATCTGTGCGGCAGGCACATGGCCTTCGATGAACTTTCCATCAATCACCGCGGTGTGGCAGGACGCCAGTCCTTGCGGCACACCGAGGCTCTGCTTAACGGCGCTCATGTTGCTTTCAACATGATCGTGGATCTTGAAGCCATTGGCTTCAAGATGCTTGATCCAAGCCTTGCAGCAGCTGCAATTGGCGTCGCGGTGCACGTCGAGTGTCAACGTATCCGCGGCATTTGCCGCGCCTGCAAAAAAAAGTGCTGCAACAAGCGTTAGCCGTAAGTTGGCCATGACATTCCTTATATGGAGCCGGCGTTTGCCGCTCAGTTTTCGATAATTTTAACGACAGCAGCAGCCGCGGCCTGTCTGAGCGCTGGGAGTGGAATCACGGACCGTGACAGCCAACTCAGCGGGGTATCCAGCTTCATTCAGGGCATTTACCAGGCTTTGTTCGTCAGGAGATCCGCTGACCGATACCTGCCCGGTTTTCAGCTCGACTGTTACATCTACGACTCCAGGCAAAGCCACCAGCGCAGCTTTGACATGCTTAACGCATGCGCCGCAGCTCATGCCTTGTACCGTTAATTCGGTTGTACTCATGACGAAATCCTCAGTCGTGGCCAGAAATCCTGACCGTCGACCAATCTTCAACCTTGACTACGTGGCAAGGTCAAGCCCCGTTAGGTCAATAGATTAAGCGTTATGCCTGATTGCACTCGATTACAATTTTGTAAGCTTGTGCGATTAAACTGGGATATTGCGTCACGTTGTGTTTCGATAGTGCTCGCTGACGCCGATGATGTAATTCACCGAGATCCGATTGCCTTCCATGTCCCGCTTCGCACTGGCTGTGTTCATGATTTTTAGCCTCATTCTTCCGTCATTCGCAAGCGTGGGCACAGTCATGCCTGCCGAGCCGTGCCCGATGCAGACAATGATGGATGGTGCACAGCACGCCCTGGCGGACGAACCCTGCGCAAACATGGGTGATTTGGCGTCCACTGATCATAAGTCCGTTTGCAAAGCCGGGCAGGACTGTCAAAGCAGCGCTATGGTCCAGATCAACGCTGCACAAAATATTGCGCCGCTACGCCCCTTTCCGCAGTTGATCCACTTCGCGCTCACTGTACAGCGGGTTCCCGTGGATTTGTGGCGCCCGCCCCGTTTCGCCTGATGCTTACGTCCGAATCGTATCCTTTTAAGAATACGTAATCGTTGCCGCCATCTTTTCAGCGGCGGCGCTGACCTTTGCATTGGAGGCTATTCATGCCTGCTCTTCTCTTCGCACATCGACGGCACGCAAGCATGTTGGCGATGCTTCTGCTTTGCCTATATTCGCTGCGCACCCCTGCCGCGGACCTGACGTTTGAACGCGCGCAACAGCTGGCTGAGTTGACCGCTCCAGAAAACCTCGCGGGGCTGGCTCAGGTGCAGTCAGCACAGGAATCAGTCGTGCCTGCTGGAGCGTTACCTGACCCCAAGCTAATCCTGGGCGTCGATAATCTGCCTATCGAGGGCCAGGACCGATACTCGCTTGACCGTGACTCCATGACGATGCGCCGTGTTGGGCTAATGCAGGAATTTCCCAACAGCGACAAGCGAGATGCCCGACGCCGCTTCGCCCAGGCAGCCGTAGGCCGTACACAAGCGGAGCAGCGTGCGACGGTGCTTGAGACCAAGCGCCAAGCGGCCTTGGGCTGGCTTGAGGTTTTCTATGCCCAACAGACGGTTGATCTGTTTGATGAGATGCAGAAGCAGATTGGCGTTCAGCTTTCAACCCTGCCCGCTCAGGTGGTGGGGGGTAGCTCAAGGGCAGCGGACCTCATACAAGTTCGCCAAGAAATGCTTGCGCTGGAGGACCGCCGGGACGAACTGGCCCGTGATGTTGCCATAGCTCGCGCCAAGCTACGGCGGTATATAGGTCCCGACGCTGATCTTCAACTCTCAGGAACTGCGCCAGCTTTTGATCTGAATACTCATCCTGCTCACCACAGCCTGTCGGCTCATCCAGATCTGCAAGCTGCTAGCGCTCGGGTCACTGAAGCGAACGCTGAGCTCGACGAGGCCATTGCTGCAAAGAAGCCAGACTGGGGAGTCGAGTTTGTCTATGGCAATCGCGATAACCGCTTCGGCGACATGGTAAGCCTGCAGTTCACCTTCGACCTTCCAATCTTCGTTGGGTCTCGACAAGGGCCTCGTATCCAGGCCAAGCAGCAAAATGTTGCTCAGATGGAGGCACAACAGGAAGTGACCCTGCGCAACCATGAGGCCGAGCGGGAAAGCGGATTAGCCGAGGTCAGCCAGGTCCGTAAAGCGCTGGAGCGAAACGAGGCCACCTATATACCTCTGGCCAGTAAGCGGGTTGCGCTGGAGACGGCCAGCTATAAAGCCGGTACCGGTCAGCTGAGTGCGGTTATTGAAGCTCGCAGGGCATTGATCGAGGCACGGCTTCGGCGGGTCGAGCAGCAAAGGAAGCTGCATGAGCTGAGTTCCAACCTCTACTTTGCGTACGTGGAGGCTTTGAAATGAGGCCTACCAGCATCGTGTTACCCATGGTCGGAGCTGGGCTGCTAATGGCGGGAGTCATTGCCGGCTATCTGGTGGGCAAGCCCAGCGATCCGGCGCCAGGCAGCACGCCTTCAGTGTCAATGCCAGACACTGCGAAGGTCATCTACTGGTATGACCCGATGAAACCTGACCAGCATTTTGATAAGCCTGGCCGTTCACCTTTCATGGATATGGAGCTTGTACCGAAATATGCCGGCGGTGTTGAAGATAGCCGAACACTCGCGGTCCCCTCGCAAGCCATACAGAACTTAGGTATTCGCACAGCGAAGGCAACGCTTGGGATCATCGATTCAGCCACGGACGCAGTAGCCTCCGTGGCTTATAACCAGCGGGAGATAGCAACACTCCAGGCTCGCGCGAGTGGCTACGTGGAAAAGGTTTACGGCCGCGCCGCCGGGGATGTTCTTCCAGCAGGCGCTCCTTTGGCTGACCTCCTCATCCCGGAATGGTCCGCCGCCCAGCTTGAATTCATTGCGGTGAAACAGACCGGCGATCATGAGTTGATTGACGCCTCTCGCGAGCGCTTACGTCTTCTGGGCATGCCTCAATCAGTGATCAATCAGGTGCAACGCTCAGGAAAGCCTGTCGCGGTGCAGACAATCGTCACCCCAATGGCTGGCGAGCTTCAGTCATTGGGGTTGCAGGTCGGCATGTCTGTTTCCAAAGGGCAGGACCTGGCAAAGATAAACGGGCTTTCCACCGTTTGGCTCGACGCTGCGATCCCCGAGGCGGCCCTTGGCAATGTTCAGATGGGGTCCAAGGTGATTGCGACCCTCGCAGCATTTCCAGGGCAGACTCTAACGGGCAAAGTCATTGGCATTCTGCCCTCCGCAGACAACATCACAAGAACCGTGACCGTGCGCAGTGAGCTGGCCAATGCCGATGGCCGACTTCGACCCGGGATGTTCGCCTCCGTCCGATTGGGGGCGTCTGGTCAGGAACAAACTTTGTTGATTCCATCCGAGTCCGTCATTCGCACCGGCAAACGGACGCTGGTCATGCTCGCGGAATCAGAGGGACGTTATAGACCACAAGCGATTGGCATCGGCCGGGAGGCCGACGGTAAGACGCAAGTATTGTCAGGCTTGTCCGAAGGGCAAGCGGTTGTAAGCTCTGGCCAGTTCCTGCTTGATTCCGAGGCCAGCCTGCAGGGGCTATTGGCTCGCGCCGAACCGGGCGAGTCCGAGCCGGGCGAAGGACCTGAACTACATATGTCCGAAGGAGAGATCATCAATCTCGATAAGGACAGCGTAACCCTGAAGCACGGGCCATTCCCTACCTTGGGGATGCCGGGCATGACGATGCCCTTTCCTTTAGCCAAGCCGGAGCTACTGGACGGTTTGCGGGTTGGCGACCACGTCGATATCGCCGTCTCGAAAACCGACGCGGGACTGTTGGTTGAACGGTTGACCCGCAAGGAGCACCGAGATGATTGAGCCCCTCATTCGCTGGTCCATCGGTAATCGCGTTCTGGTGCTATTGGTCACCCTGTTCCTTGGGGTCGGAGGAATTTGGTCAGTACGCAGTACGCCGATGGATGCCTTGCCCGACTTGTCAGATACCCAAGTCATAATCCGTACCAGTTATCCAGGGCAAGCTCCCCAGATTATTGAAAATCAGGTCACTTATCCTTTAACGACGACCATGCTTTCGGTTCCGGGCGCCAAGACGGTTCGTGGCTATTCGTTCTTTGGCGACTCCTTCGTCTATGTGCTCTTCGAAGACGGCACTGACCCCTACTGGGCGCGATCACGCGTGCTGGAATACCTTAATCAAGCCCAGGACCGTATGCCAAAAGGCGTCGTAAGCACGCTAGGCCCCGATGCAACCGGCGTAGGGTGGATCTATCAATACGCATTGGTTGACCGTACCGGCACGCATGATCTTTCCCAACTGCGCTCCATTCAGGACTGGTTTTTAAAGTACGAGCTCAAGACGCTACCCAATGTAGCCGAAGTCGCAACGCTGGGCGGCATGGTCAAGCAATACCAGGTCGTGATGGACCCTCAGAAGCTGGTCGCTTACCGCGTCACTCAACAAGACGTCGCCCAGGCCCTTCGCAGGGCCAACCAGGAGACCGGCGGCGCAGTGCTTGAAATGGGCGAGCGCGAGTACATGGTACGAGCGTCGGGTTATCTTCAAAGCCTCGAGGACTTCAAAAGCGTACCTCTGCGAGCGTCGGCCACAGGTGTTCCGGTTTTACTTGGGCAGGTGGCAACCGTTCAGCTAGGTCCTGAAATGCGCCGCGGCGTCGCTGAGCTGGACGGTGAAGGGGAAGTTGTCGGAGGTGTAGTTATCCTGCGCTCCGGCAAAAATGCGCGCGAAGCTCTGCAAGCGGTGAAGAATAAGCTCGAAACCCTCAAGGCGAGCCTGCCGCCTGGCGTGGAGTTGGTCACGACCTATGACCGCTCGCAGCTGATCGATCGCGCTATTAACAACCTGAGCTACAAACTGCTGGAAGAATTTGGCGTTGTCGCACTGGTCTGCTTGCTCTTCCTCTGGCACCTGCGCTCCTCTCTGGTCGCCATCATCACGTTACCGATGGGCATCCTGGTTGCCTTTATTGTGATGCGGTATCAGGGCATCAACGCGAACATTATGTCCTTGGGTGGGATTGCCATTGCGATCGGGGCAATGGTTGATGCGGCAGTGGTCATGATCGAAAACGCGCACAAGCATATCGAGCTCTGGAGGCACAACCACCCTGACGAAAAACTTCAAGGAGAGGCGCATTGGGCTGTCATTGCCGGCGCTGCGGCTGAAATTGGGCCCGCCTTGTTCTTTAGCCTTTTGATCATCACGTTGTCGTTCTTGCCCGTCTTCACGTTACAGGCTCAGGAAGGACGTCTTTTTGGCCCGCTTGCGTTTACCAAGACCTATGCGATGGCTGCTGCGGCAGGGCTCTCGATA
The DNA here is from genome assembly GCF_029960075.1 of Pseudomonas sp. PS02290. Lineage (NCBI taxonomy): Bacteria > Pseudomonadati > Pseudomonadota > Gammaproteobacteria > Pseudomonadales > Pseudomonadaceae > Pseudomonas > Pseudomonas sp. PS02290. The sequence goes on along the minus strand of NZ_JASCOY010000049.1, from coordinate 27,560 downwards.
ACGCTGGTTCCGGTGCTGATGGGCTATTGGATCCGCGGTCGGATTCCCACAGAACAGCAGAACCCTTTGAATAGATGGCTAATAGCGGCGTACCGCCCCGTCCTCGACGCTGTATTGGCCTGGCCTAAACTGACGTTGTCGCTCGCGCTGCTCGTCTTTCTTTCCAGCCTCTGGCCGCTAAGCCAATTGGGCGGTGAGTTCTTGCCCCAAATGGATGAAGGCGATGTCTTGTACATGCCGTCCGCGTTGCCCGGCCTTTCGGCAAGCAAAGCTGCGCAACTTCTGCAGCAGACCGACCGCCTGATACGCACGGTTCCCGAAGTCTCACGCGTTTTTGGCAAGGCGGGGCGGGCCGAAACGGCCACCGACCCTGCGCCGTTAGAGATGTTCGAAACGACAGTCCAATTCAAACCGAAGGAGCAATGGCGGCCAGGTATGACAATGGACAAGCTGATCGAAGAATTGGACAGCGCCGTCAAAATCCCCGGACTTTCGAATATCTGGGTTCCACCCATTCGCAATCGGATCGACATGCTAGCGACCGGAATCAAAAGCCCGATTGGCGTGAAAATCGCCGGCACGTCGCTGGCCGAAATCGATCGCGTGGCTCGGCAAATCGAAGACGTCGCTAAAGGGGTACCTGGCGTCAGCTCTGCATTGGCAGAGCGCCTTACCGGCGGACGCTACGTGGATATCAAGATAAATCGACTGGCCGCTGCCCGCTATGGCATGAACATAGAGGACGTTCAGGACGTTGTGTCCGGGGCGATCGGTGGCAGCAACATCGGCGAGACCGTGGAGGGTCTGGCACGTTATCCGATCAATTTGCGCTATGGCCGAGAATGGCGTGACACACCGAGCGCTCTGCGCGAATTGCCCGTCCTGACTTCGGCGGGGCAGCAAATCACGTTGGGCATGGTCGCGGATATCAGCCTGAGCGACGGGCCTCCGATGCTGCGCAGTGAAAATGGTCGATTGTCCGGTTGGGTGTATGTCGACGTACGAGGCAGGGATCTGGCTTCCACGGTCAGAGAACTCCAGCAGCGCGTTACCCAGGCTGTAAAGCCAACCGAGGGCATGACCATCTCTTATTCAGGCCAGTTCGAATTTTTGGAACGAGCCAATGAGCGACTGACATGGGTCGTTCCGGCAACCTTGCTGATTATTTTCGTCCTGCTGTACCTCACGTTTAATCGGATCAGCGAGGCGCTGCTGATCATGATGACTTTACCTTTCGCGCTCTCGGGCGGGGTCTGGTTGTTGTATTGGTTTGGCTTCAACCTATCAGTCGCTACAGGGGTAGGCTTCATTGCCTTGGCTGGGGTCTCGGCCGAGTTTGGCGTGATCATGATGATCTACTTGAAAAATGCCTGGCAGGTTCGACTCCATGCGGGTCGTGATGACAGCACGGCCTTGCTCGAATCTATTCGCGAGGGTGCAGTGTTGCGGGTAAGGCCCAAAGCAATGACCGTTGCGGTGATCATCGCGGGCTTAGTGCCCATTCTCTGGGCGAGCGGGACCGGCTCGGAGGTGATGAAGCGCATTGCGACGCCGATGGTCGGCGGCATGATAACGGCGCCACTGCTATCGATGTTGGTTTTACCCGCAGCCTACTGGCTGATGAAGCGAAACCCGTCACGTCGTTAGTCCAGATTGCGCCGAGGTCAACTTGGCGCTCCGAGATGCTTCCTAACTGATGAAGCCCAGCAAGCTGCCACCCAGGCAGGACCCAATGATCTCAACAATGGAGCTCTTCTGATACCAGTGCCGAGGCGAACGACCAAAACCGGCGCCTTTGCGAGGTCCAAGCTGACGGCTGAGCGAAACGCCCGGCCGTTTGGACATACGATTGTCAAGCTTTATGCAACGGAGGGTCTGCTTGACCAGCCTTATGAATCACTTGGCGAATAGTGAGAACCGCCAGAACCGACGCGCAGGTTTCGCTGGGCTAACGCGGCCCGCTTTCAGACAGAATCAAGGCGAGCCTACTCGAGGGGAGCCGGCCACGAAAACAAGAACAGGACTCATCCTCAGCAGCAAGCGCCGTTCAACATTACCATTATGTAAGGTTGCGATATTTCTCTTGGAAGCTGATGCAATGGTGCGTATCGTCTAGGCAGTGCAGTGGCACATGATCGAATTAATTTTCTGAGCTCTGGGGTTTTCCCTGGGGCTTGTTGCGTTAAATCGTAGCGTAACTGAAGGATATTAAAAATGAGTATTAGTTTTGAAAAGTCGTTGGGCTCTGCGGAGAGAGCTTTAACTTATCGCAGTCGAAGAGCTGAAGTGCTAAGTAATAATATCGTTAATGCCGATACCCCAAACTTCAAGGCCAGAGACCTGGACTTTTCTGCTGTGCTCGCCAGCCAGACAAAACAAGGTCTTGGCAATCCGCTGTCTTTGCGCACGACCAGTCAAAAGCATATCTCAACAAACACATCGACGAGTGAATCGTACGGTGATGACTTATTGTACAGCACCCCAACCCAACCTTCCCTTGATCAAAATACAGTTGACCAACAGATTGAGATTGCAAAATACACGGAAAACCAGATTCATTTCGATGCCGCCTTCACAAGGCTGAATGGAGCGTTCAAAGGTCTACTCAAAGTGCTGCGAGGGGACTAACTCCTTACTCGGCCTCTGTAGCGGAGACTGCTTCGGCAGCAGCTCTGCAGTCCCGTCATCTTGACAGGCGCGAGCCATTAAAGCCTAACATCCATTTCAGTGTTTGACCGCTATAATCTGCCCTAGGCAACGGCCGCCAAAACAATGAGACATATCTAAGGCGCTGCTTATTGCTGCTATAGCCCCGGCAGCCCCGGCATTGACGCTAGCTAACCCGGACACTTCTGAGCCTTAACGCATTAAAAACTACAGATGCAGAGCTGACGCTCATTGCTAGCGCAGCGATCATCGGCGACAGAAGGTGCCCTGTCAGCGGATAGAGCAGACCTGCAGCGAGGGGAATACCCAATGAATTGTAAAGCAGAGCGAAGCCAAGATTCTGCCGCATGTTTCTTACCGTCGCGACCGAAAGAGCCCGAGCCCGTACAATCCCCATCAGGTCACCTTTCACCAGCGTTAGCTGTGCGCTATTCATTGCGACGTCAGTCCCTGTTCCCATCGCGATTCCCACATTCGCTCGAGCGAGAGCCGGTGCGTCGTTAATTCCGTCGCCAGCCATGGCAACCTTTCGGCCATCTTTTTGAAGTTCGGCAACCAGGCGCTCTTTGTCCTGAGGTTTTACTTCACCATGAACCTCTTCGATACCGAGCTCCTTCGCAACCGCTCGCGCGGTGGTAAGTCCGTCTCCAGTAGCCATTATGATCTTTACGTTATCGGCGGTGAGCTTGATGACCGCTTCTTTGGACGTAGATTTAACAGGGTCTGATACGGCTAATAGCCCTGCTAATAGCTCATTAACCGCGAGATACATGATGCTGATGCCTTGAGTGCGCAATGACTCCGAATGCTCTTGGAACACCTTGATGTCAATGCCAGCTGATTTCATCAATGCACTGTTACCCAATTGGATTCTCTTGCCATTTACAAAGCCACTCACTCCAACGCCAGAGCCCGAGTCGAAAGATTCAGGCTTGGTGAGCGGAATGTCTTCAGCTCGGGCGTGATCGACAATGGCACGAGCCAAAGGATGCTCACTGCCTTGATCAAGGCTAGCTGCCCATTGAAGAACATCGTGGGGGGCGAAGTCAGGTGTGGCCTCGACACTGTGAAAGACTGGGCGCCCCTCCGTTAGCGTTCCCGTTTTATCAACGATCAGCGTATCGATCTTACAAAGGTTCTCGATGGCGCTGGCATCCCTGAATAACACCCCTAGGCTGGCGGCCTTTCCAGTCGAAACCATGATGGACATTGGTGTTGCAAGTCCCAGCGCACAGGGACACGCGATAATCAGTACAGCCACAGCGTTGATCAGACCAAAAACCCAGCTAGGCTCTGGGCCGAAGATACCCCAGCCTATGAACGTCATGACGGCGATAGAGATAACGCCCATTACAAAGTAACCGGCAATGGAATCAGCCATCCGCTGCATCGGTGCTTTAGAGCGCTGTGCCCGAGCGACCATTTGCACGATCTGAGACAACATGGTTTCGGCCCCGACCTTTTGGGCCTGCATAACCATACTTCCATGTGTGTTTAGCGTGGCGCCTATCAAGCTATCTCCAGCACGTTTCATTACGGGAACTGGTTCGCCTGTAAGCATGGACTCGTTTACTGCACTTTCTCCTTCTAATACGGAGCCATCGACCGGCACCTTCTCACCTGGCCTGACCCTCAAACGGTCTCCCAAATGAACGTGGGCAAGCGGAACATCTTCCTCTAGCCCACCAGCATTGATCCTGCGAGCGGTCTTGGGGGATAGACCAAGCAAGGATTTGATGGCGGCGGACGTTTGCGACCGCGCCTTAAGCTCAAGAACCTGCCCAAGCAAGGTGAGGGATATGATCACGGCTGCTGCTTCGAAGTAGACGCCGATTCGTCCATCTTGCATAAAATTGCTGGGAAAAACTTGCGGGAACAGCGTTGCCGCGACGCTATAGAGGTAGGCTGCGGCGGTGCCTAACCCGATCAGAGTCCACATGTTCGGACTGCGATTTGAAACAGACGTCATGGCTCTGATAAAAAAAGGCCAACCGGCCCATAAGGTTACGGGCGTCGCAAGGCCTAACTCGACCCAGTTTTGGACTGAGCCATGAAAGAGCTGTAACGAGTGCCCTGTCATCGCGAGCAGCGTGACTATGAGGGTCAAGGGAAGCGACCACCAAAAGCGGCGATTAAAATCCCGGAACTCAAGATTTTCGTCCTCACCTAGCGTAGGCATCACCGGCTCTAGTGTCATGCCACATTTAGGACAATTGCCGGGTCCTGATTGCCTTACCTCTGGATGCATGGGACAGGTGAAGTCACTTCCCGCCTTTACGGGAGGCCCTGAAGGACTCGTGGGCTCTGCGCCCCGATGATCGCGGCCGTATCGTTCAGGGTCTGCTTGGAACTTTACCCGGCAGTTGTCACTGCAAAAAAAATAGCGGTGACCGTGGTAATGCTCGACGAATGCACTCGAGGGCGTAACCGACATACCGCAGACTGGATCACGTCGGCCGGCCTCAGGGAGCGGAGCTGCATGGTCGTGCTCAGGCTCAGGCTCAGGGTTGTGGTGGGGAGCAGTGTCCATTAGCTATCCTTTTTTCGCGGCGCTCGTACAGGAGACATGCACCTGGTGCTTTGCAGTAGCGCCTGCAGATTTTCCTGGATTCTATAGTTACCGGAGTCGGCTAACAGCAGCAGTACTTGATAGAACTGACCTGTCGGTGCAGTCAGCGTTCCGATGCTAGCTCGCTATTCCGGATATGCAATCACAAGCAGACAACACGGATCAGAACGGGGATGCCGTATCGCTAGCTCGGGCCTTCGCTTTTTTGCCCCGTTGCCTGAAACGCTGGCTAGGCGCACAGATGAACTTACAATTCCAGATATTGACTGGTGGCCTATGCGAGAGACCGCGAGGGAGACGAGTCGTATCTAGGGAGCGCATAAAAGAACGGCGCCATAACGGCGCCGACAGACCAAGGAGCAAGGGCCCTAGAGTGGAGGTCACGATTAGCACTAGCCGACTCCCTTTACGCCAAACGATCCGGGCGAAGGCTAAAGCTGTAAAACTATAGACGCATCTTCCTTTCTGAAGCCTGTTCGCTGCATTACATTTCTGTAAGCTTGCGCCATCTCTGGGGCTTTTGGATCACACTGAAGCTGTAGACCTACAGGAGGACCTAGCATGAGAATTTTGGTAGCGGAAGATGAACCAAAAACTGGAACCTACCTCCAGCAAGGACTCGTGGAAGCAGGCTTCAGCGTCGACCGCGTTGTCACGGGTACAGATGCCCTGCACCAAGCTTTCGGTGACAACTACGATTTGCTGATTCTAGACGTCATGATGCCGGGCTTAGACGGCTGGGAAGTCATCAGGATGGTCAGGGCCGCGGGCAAGGCAGTTCCTGTCCTTTTTCTAACAGCCCGTGATGGTGTTGACGATCGGGTGAAAGGACTAGAGTTGGGGGCTGACGATTACCTAGTGAAACCCTTTGCATTTTCGGAACTATTGGCCAGGGTCAGAAGCTTGCTTCGTCGTGGAAACAGCAGTCCTCAACAAAACACCATAAAGATCAGTGACCTTGAGATTGATCTTCTCAAACGTCGGGCGACACGCTCAGGTAAACGCATCGATTTAACCGCGAAAGAGTTTTCTCTTCTGGAGCTTCTGATGCGGCGGCAGGGTGAGGTATTGCCTAAATCATTGATCGCGTCCCAAGTTTGGGACATGAATTTTGACAGCGATACCAACGTGATTGAAGTGGCCATTCGCAGACTACGAGCAAAAGTCGATGATGGTTTCGACCCAAAGCTTATTCATACCTCTCGCGGCATGGGCTACATGCTTGATGCTCCGGATACAGAATGAAGCGCGCCTCGCTAACGCTGCGCCTTAGTCTGATGTTTGTGTGCGCCGTGGTCGCGGTTCTGGTCGTCGCTGGGGTTAGCGTCAACGAGCTCACTCGGCATCATTTCAAGGAGCTGGATCGCCAAACGCTAATGGAAAAGCTTGAAGCAACGACACAAATCCTTGACGGCAAGTCAGGATCACTAGATGGAGCTGACGTTGAGCTTCAGCTACGCGCACTACTTGGTGCACATCCGGAGCTGTCCGCCATTATCATGGGCAAGGATGGTGTGGTGTTGTTCTCGGCTCCTAATGCAATTAGGCCACCGGGGATAGAGCCTGACCCCGAGCACAACATCTCGGAATGGTCGGAAGCTGGCCGCATGTATCGTGGCATGACAGCTACGGTTCGAACGGTACATCAGGCTCAAGCGGTGACCGTCTGGCTGATCCTTGATGTCACCAGCCATATGCATTTTTTCGAAACCCTGCAGTGGTGGTTTGTACTCGGTTTGGTAGTCAGCACTATCGTAAGCGCAGCGTTGGGATGGCTGGTAGCGCGCAATGGGCTACGCCCGGTTGAACAAGTAACACGCGCGGCTGCCGCAATGTCGGCTCGGTCGCTGAAGGAGCGCATCCCCCTTGAGCCAGTGCCCAAAGAGCTGTTGCAGCTGGTCTCCTCGTTCAATGCCATGCTGGCCCGGTTGGACGAGTCCTTCGTCCGGCTCTCTAATTTCTCTGCCGACATTGCGCACGAACTGCGAACCCCAATCAGCAATCTGCGGACCCATACGGAAGTCATCCTTGCCAAAAAGCGGGCGCCAGAGGCCTATGAGGAAAACCTGTATTCAAATCTTGAGGACCTCAACCGGCTCTCCAACATCATCGACGGCATGCTTTTTTTGGCCAAGTCGGACAACGGGTTGCTTCTGCCCGCTCAGGAGAAAGTCGACCTAAGAGACGTGGTTGAGAAGCTTTTTGAATACTACCAGTTGCTTGCCGATGAAAAGCAGATACAGCTCCAGGTATCAGGAAGCGGCTTGATTTCAGGCGATCCAGTGATGTTGGACAGGATCATCTCTAACCTCTTATCAAATGCGCTGCGCTATACGCCTATCGGTAGCACTATCGTTGTTCAGATTAAACCTGACGGCAGCTTTATTGCTCTAGAGGTGACAAACCCAGGCGAGGAGATACCGGAGCAGCATCGGAGCCGTATCTTTGACCGATTTTACCGTGTGGACCCGGCCCGACGAGAAGGTGGTGCCAACAATGCAGGCCTTGGCTTGGCAATTGTCCGCTCTCTGGTTGAGGCTCACGGCGGAAATATTAAATGCGTATCGGAACAGGGAGAGACGACGTTTCGGATTGAACTGCCGGCCCTGCGTGCGTAACCGTTACCCAGCCTTCTAGGAATTTGGAACGCACGGTGGCAGGACAACCCTGTCGGGTGGTGGTGGCTCTGGCCTTAACTGGAGCGGCTTCGAAGTCAGGAAGGTCCACGCTCACGTTGAAAACCAAAGCTCCCCCAACGGCGGAGCGCATCGGCGGCTCTGGTCCGCCGAACGCTCTTTTTCGTTTCGGGCCGAGCTAATATGGGAAGAAGATTGGTTCGCTTCACGTTAAGCGGCCATTCCTTCGCACTCATGAGCACACTGATTGCAAGCGCTGGCACACGCTTGGCAGTGGTCGTGAGAATGTCTGGAACATTCAGCAGCGCAATCTCGGCACGCTTGGGCACATAGCTTACAAAGCTGAGCTGCGAACGGACTATTTCGTGCCATGAAAACAGCTGCCAGGCGACAAAGGTCTGCACAATCAAGGTCAAGCTTGATGCATTGCGCCATCATTTTAACGTTATCTTCGCCCAAGCAGGCGGAAGCGCAGGTATCGCAAGCAGCGGCGCAGGATAGACAAGCTGCGATGCAGCTATCGAAGGACTGATTCATCAGGCATCTCCTAGTGGACAGGTCGATTGCGACTTGACGGAGGAAAACCCCGTCAAATCATCTCGACCTGCTCATCCAAGAGGCGGTTTCTTTATTTTTATTACATTTCTGTAAGGTTGCGTTCTAGCGCGCAAACACCCCGTACAGGTGAGCGAGCGTTCCAGCTCCATCAGGCCAGCATCGTGGTCGATACCGCTGGCAGGTGATGAGTATGTTTCTTATGCCGCCATCCCACCGTGGATTGGTGATAAGAAGGGAGAATCTAACGCAAGCTGGCAAGACTAAGAGTTGATACGTAACGAGGCTATCAGGCTCTTTTAAAAAATAACCTATTTTATCACCATAAATCTAGGTCCGGGAACCGCACCTTTGTTAAGGGTTCCCTAGCTATGACTGGGTTGTTGTCAAGGGTTACTTCAGAAAGGATCGACCACATCGCCGTTAGGCGAGTAAAAGACAGATTTGTTAACGACGTTGAAATCTCGATCCTGGTAGGCAGCGCGCCACATGACGTCTGGAGCCTTGCACCCCAGCAGGGAGAGGATGGTTTTGTAGTAGTCCAATTCCTTTCCATGTGAGGTCGGATCGTAGGAATTGGAGTACACGACCTTGTCCTCATCAAAATCCTCGCCAGCGGCCGGCTCTTCAAGTACCAGCAGATAGAACTCAGAATATGGCTTATCCCAGCCAATCTGCACCCGGACCGGTCGCCTGATTTTCTCGCAATGCACACACACAAAATGCTGGCTCATCGGGTCGGCCTTAATGACTGGTTAACGGAACGCACAGGGGAATCGGGGCCTGCACCTTGCTCGATTGCAGGCCCAGGAGGGTCACAAGCTTAGAATTTCATCGTTCATGAAACAGACGAGATCGTCCCCAAGCTGCCTGATAAGCCTGGCTCTCGATGAATCACTCGGAGCGATCTTGTAGAACTCAAATTCGTTAGCTGAAGACTTTTGCCGAACGATCACATGTGTCTTGGCCAGTCGCTTGAGTTTCCGGAGGCGATCCACTTCATCGATCATTTGAGTAACGGCATCACCAAACCAGTTTCTAGAGTCAGTTGGTTCTTCGTTTAATTGCCCCGCAGATTCTAACGTGAGCGTATAGGCGTTGGACTTCAGAGCATTGACGATATAGTCCAGGGTTTCAACTGGTACATCAATGACTGTCGGACCACCGTGCCCAGAGTTGCTGACTAACCCGATCTTTTTGTTTTGGAAGTAGACCTTGCACGACCAAGCAAGACCGCGACCAGTTTCGGTGTCGGAGTAACCCTTCAGTGTCAGACCAATAGCTTGAATTGCTTTGATGTTTACGTAGTTTTCCATGATCACCTCCTTGGATGTGTGATCAAGTATATCAACTATTCCGTATTGTAGCCATTATACAGAATGGAAGGGCCAAAAAAATTTGGCCCTGTTCAGTTCATAATACGGAATGAACACAAAATATTGAGAATGCCGCCATTAAGACCAGGCTGATGATGACGGGGCGTTTAATCGGTAGTTGTCGGTTACTCGCTAAGGTCACTACAACAACCGCTGTACCAATTAGCGGCACTAACCAGCCTACTGGTGCCCTCATCAGGATTGACATCACAATTGAGAATGGACTCTCTCTCTGTGGAGTCAAAGCCCAGAACGGCATATTACCACTGCCAAGAACATATCCAGCAGTGAGGCACAAGGAGCCAAATAAAATGAGTCCAACGCAGACCCATCCCCATGCTTGCCATCTCGCAGTATCAGCCACTCTACTCGCGACAAGCTCACTGGTTCGTGCGACTGCAGAAGAGAGTGTGCTCAGAGCTTTCTTGCTTTCGGCATCGACAATGTCGGCAATTAATTCCCTCTGCTTCTCGATTACCACATCGACCTGGCCAGCGATTAGCCCTGGATATTTGCTGTATAAGGTGTCGTACGATTCTAGTGCCATCAAGATCATCCAAATGGCATCGTTGTCTCTGATGTTTAGAGCATTCTTTACACGGTAGAGTCGCTCAACCTCTTTCTCAGAAGGTTGACGACCTAGCAATTCTTTAAAACTGCTTTCGATGTCATCCACCAATCACCTCACCGATCATCCGAGTTGCATCGCGGCGCCATCTGGACAATTCCGCACGATTTCCAATTGGGAGTTCCGTCATAGCTTTTGAGACCGACAAGCGTTTGCTGTAAAGATCGTCACTAACTCTGTCTGCTAAATCGGGTAGCAACAGCGATTTCCCGCCTTCGCTTTCAATCATTTCTCGGGTTTTTGAGGAGTTGTAGAGTTCAAACTTCTGCTCATCGCCAAAATATCCGTTTCTGATGACATGCACCTTCGTTCCTGGCAGTGCATCGCGGTACTCTTTCAGCAATTCTAAGCTGTCTCTCTGACGGTTGATCACCCACAGTGTCGTAAGCTCACGGCCCAGCTCCGCCAGCGTGCTGTTAAGAGTTTCACCGTAAGCAACTACACCTTTGTTATTGCGTGCCGCGGTGTTGATCACTACGACGTGTTCTTTGAATTCATCGCAGGCGTTTACCAGATCAATCCACCCATTTGCATCATCAAGGTCAATCAACCTTGTTTCAATTTGATCTTTGTACATCTTCCAGACGTCAGGGTTTGAAGTGTCCGATTCAATCACGAGCACCTTCACGCCTGCTTGTTCCAAGGAGTCAACCAGTGCAATCGTTGTGAAGCTTTTTCCTACGCCCCCCTTACCTCCTCCGACGACATAGATATCACCTTTTTTCGCGTCTTTAGATTTCATCAGAATCTTCCTTTGGAGTGAAACTACCAGGTGGAGCCGGTGTTACACCGGCTGAATTTTTGGAGCTTGACGTCGGTCTCGTAGCGACCGACGCAGCAGGCTTTTCGGATGCTTTTTTCTTTACCTCGCGACTGGTGTTGGATGATGGCCGACGCGGTTTGCCGCTCGACCTAGAATTCGACTTCCCCGGCGACCCCTTCACCTTCGTTAGATAGCTTTTCAACGTTGTTGGAGCGATCTCCAATCCACTTTCCCTGAGGATTTCCGCGATTTTCTCGATGCTGTACCCCCGAGACTGCAAGTCTCGGATTGACGAAGCCATCATCCTTATTGCTTCCAGATTTGAAATCTTCCGATCTGGATTTTCAACCTCTGGCATTTCCTCAAGCTTGCCCCTGAGTATCTCAATCTGCGAAACGCTGATCGCCATTCGCCTTTCCTCGAAACGTGCATTTACCCCGATTGTATGGGCATCTCTTGCGCAGTCAAGGTCCGTACGATAGCCTGCATACGAAATGCGGTCTAGAATTTAGGACAGGGTAGGGTTTGTACTCCCGCCATAAATGGCTTCCGTACAACCGGCCTCGCTACAGTCGTTTCACTCCCTTGCGAGGCCTACCTCCCTGCTCAGGGCTACGCCCCGAGACCCCTTGAACAGCGAAGGACCTATTTATGAGTACGAGTGAACAGCGGCGCCGAACCGGCCGCCTGCCACCTATCAGGTGTTTTGAGGACGAGGAAGAAATCGTTAGGCAGAAAGCCTATGACTGCGGCCAAAGCGTGGGGCAGTTCATGCTTGCCACTGCGCTGAACCGGCGCACTCGTAGCAAGGTTGAGGGCCACATCCTCAACGAGTTGCGGCGGCTCGGTGGTCTTCAAAAGCACCTTTACAACGAAGGGGGAGGCAGGCTTTCAAAGGAGTTGGCGGAGATACTTGTTGAGCTGAAGGCAGCCATCATGAGGATAGGATCTTAATGCTTGCCAAAGTCCCGCCCCGCAGAGCTGACGGAAAGTCTAGCTTCGCCGATTTGGTCGCGTACGCGACACAACGCGATGATGAAAAAGAGGAAATGACTGATGAGCTCGATCCAGGCTACAGCCGAAGAGACAACGCAATTCTTGAATCTGCTAGAGCGCATCTCCAAAGAGCAGCAGACAATCTGCGAGCGACTGGACGAATTAGCCTTACAGATGCAGATGCCATCCGAGGGCGTCTTGGAAGTGCTCGAAGGGCTCTTGATACCGATGGGCGTCGACATGTCACGTCTCAATACGAAATTCCTGGAGACGTTGACCGAAGTGGCCAACAACAGTTCGACGAGGTAGATTCCGATGAACATGAAAGAAGCATTACCGCTGCTCGAAACCATCTTGCAACAGCAGCAAGTTATCTCAGACAAGCTACAAGAAATCATCCTGACTTTTCGGCACGAGCCCGAGCCCGTCGAACCTCAATTACGTTTCATGCTTCAGCCGTTGAGCGAAGGGATCGAAAACATGAACAAGCAGCTTTAGCCGACCTCGAATCAGGCTCACTGCTAGGTGACTCGATTAATGAGAAATCTACTTCCGGAGTTTCGTGTCAGCACAACTGTTTGAGCCTGGAAACTGCGGCCGCTGAGATGAGAGCCGTTGCTGCTCAGAATGCTAGAGTTAAAGACCCGGTTTACCATGTCATTCTAAGCTGGCCTACTGGTGAGTCTCCAACCGATGAACAGGCGTTTGCGTCTGGCCTACATGCTATGGAGTCTGTAGGCATGAAAGATCATCAATACGTGTTCGCGATCCACCACGATACAGATAACGTTCATCTCCATATGACCGTAAATCGTGTTCATCCTGAATCGTTCAATGCTGTATACCCGGACCGAGATTATTTTCGGTTAGATTACGCAATGCGGGAGCTGGAACTGCGTTACGGTTTGCAGCACGACAATGGACCTAATGTCGTCGTTCAAGAAAATGGCAGACCTGTTATTCAATGGGCATCCAGTAAGGCAAAACAACAGGGGAAGATTCCAACAAAAGCAGCTGATATGGAACGCCATGCAGATCAGCAAAGTCTTCACTCCTACGCTCGTGGTGAACCGCGCAAACAGATAGCGAAATTGCTCAAGTCCGATAAGGCAACTTGGCAAACGCTTCACTCCACTTTGGCTAAATTTGGGCTGGGTATTCGCCCTAAGGGGCGAGGGCTTGGAATCTATGATTTTAATGATGTCTCAGCGACAGGAATTAAAGCGAGCGACATGCACGAGCAGTTGTCGTTAGGACGGCTTGTCAAATCCCTCGGAGAATATCAAGAGCGCGAACTCCCCAAAGGCTTTATTAGCGCGACCACCTACGATAAGTACGCGAGTCCTAAGCGAGATCCTCTTGAGCGTCAAACACGCCGTCAAGAGCGCGCACAACTTCGAAAAGCGACACGGGCACGTTATGATGCCTACCGCGTTGCTTTTGTATATCGTCGAGTTGATAAAGAGTGGGTCAAGCGACAGTTTATGCTCATACGCGATCAGGCACGCCAGCAACGAGCGGACATAAAGTCTCGGATAAAACATCCTCTTGATAGGAAGGCATTCTACAGTATTCTCGCGTTTGAAACATTAAGAGCGCGTGAGGAACTTAAGACTAAGGTTCAAGTACTGTGTCAGGAATTGAAAAGTGATCCAACAAACAAAAGACTTACATTTCGCGAGTGGGTTGAGCGGGAAGCTGCTAACGGCGATGCGGGTGCCATTAGTCAATTGCGTGGATTTTCCTACGGTGACAGACGCAAAGAGAATGCCCAAGCTAACGCGATCATCTTTGCCGGAGATATTGACCCTAGGGCAAGTTCTAATCTCTTTTCGGCCGGGACTGTTCGCCGTGATGGGGCAGTAGTTTTTCGTAGGTCTGAAGGGGATCCGGGATTTGTGGATCACGGTGGGAAGGTTTCATTCCCCAGTGGTCTTCTTGACGATGAGCTCCTCGGTCACGCACTTGATGACACGCGGGCTCGATGGGAGCGCCCCATGGAGATAAAAGGATCACCTGATTTCGTTGACGCAGCCCTCAAAGCGCTCATTGAGCGCGGATACGCCGGCGAACTCGCCGACCCTAACCAAAGCGCTCGCCTGAAAGCTCTGGCTGAGCAGCTGGCCGTAGCTGAGTCACGGCCTGTAAAACCCGGGCCACGTGCATAACAGTCATTGTTATGCGCTTTTCCGTATTGTAGTATCTATACGAAATCAACGGAGATAATCCTATGGACCTGAACCGATACCCGTTTGTCGCGTTGCTCGCTGGCCTCGTGCTCACAGGTTGTGCTTCAAAACAGCCTGATGTCAGCGCCCAGGCACTGATCGATCAGCAGATTCTTGAAGCTTCCCAGAAAATTGAAGCCGCCCAGGTCGACTTGTATCAGGCCGGAGCCCTGAATAGCAGAGTCGTCATGCGCAATCCCAGCACCAATTTGGACGACAAACAGTCAGTCACCATCAGTTGGCAGGGTGACGCTGTTCAGCTGTTGACGAAGCTTGCACAAGACCGCGGCCAGCGTTTCGAGTTTATGGGGTTACGCATGCCTTTGCCTGTAAACATAGACGTCAAGGGTGTCCAGTACCAAGCGGTCCTATCCATGGTGCGAGCGCAAGTTGGATACCGCGCTGTCATTACTGAGGTCCCAGGCAAACTGGTTCTGCAATACAACCGGCCCCAAGGCTGAATAGGGGGATTTTTATGAATCGGTTTATGTTCGCAGTGCTCCCACTGATGGTTTCGTTCGCCACGCACGCTGCAGAGGAGCCGGTGCTCGATCCATCGAATAACGATACGAAGTCCACTGTAGAAACGTCGCCTCCAGATCTGGACGCTCTGCTCAATCCACAATCCAAGGCGACCACCAATGTCACTGACATCCGCTCGCAACTGCTATCGGGCGTCGGTCATACGGTGGGCTTTCGTGGTGGCATGGCCGCTCGGGGACATGAGCTGGTCGACGGCCTGAATAGCCGGGAACGAGCGCTGGATGCAATGTACAAATTTGCTCCGATGATTGCGAAAAACGGGACCCTGCCTCCGGTTATTGTAGAGGCTCGCGACTTATCGGCGTTCACCCCGGATCAGATTCGTACCGCTAACCGCGTTTACAAGATTGAGCGTGAGGAGCGATTCGTCAGTGTTCCACCGACATGGAGGGATTACCTCTATGTAGGGCTCCCAGTTCGTCAGTCAGTGGAGCTGCCTGCATTCGAAGCTCGGCCGCAGGATGATGATGAAGAAAAGATCTGGAAAGCAGCTGTCCGTGAAGGGTGGGCCGACGGTTACAAGCAAGCCGATGCAATTCTTGAAGCAAACTTCCATCGTCTCACGCGCGATTACACAGGCATGCACCTCTACTCAACCTTGCTGCAGGCGGACATGATCACGACGACTCGGGTAGCTGAATCCCAGCAAACCGTCACCGGCGACAGCAAACAGCTGATGTTGGGCGACAAACTGCGAAGGGTTACAGACAAGGCTCAATTCGTAACGGATCCCGGCAAATGGCGCCCAAGCGTCAAGAAGGATGCTGTAAAACCGAATTCGGTAATCGCACCTATCGCTCCGGCGCCGGCGAAATGATTCAACCGGTATTGGAGCCATTCAATTTTGAAGGCGATCTCGGTCCGCACAGCTTTCGCAGATTCCTGAAATACTGCGCGGATCAGGGCGTATCAGATGTGTTGGTACAAGGCGGTGACTATATTTGGGCGGAACTTCACGGAAGGCAGCTCCGGGCCTCCGTGTCTACGGTGAAGCAGGGGCAGCTTTCAGTCTTGATCGCTGCCCTGTGGTCTCCTGAGATTGAAAGCCTGATCAAGCAAGGCGACGAAGGCGTTGATCGCGCTCTTGAGATCACAGGCAGTGATATCGGCCTCGAGCGCGGTATGACCCTGCGCTTCCGTACCAACTTTGTTCAGGCTCGGATTGCGAACCTGGATGAAGCCTATTCGATCACCATGCGAGTGATTCCGGTCGACCTACCTGATATCCATAAGATGGGAATCGAGCCCGATCTGTTTGAAGAGCTTTTTCCGGAATCCGGATTGGTCATCGTCTGCGGTCCAACCGGTTCAGGAAAAACGACCTTTCAAGCTGGCATATATGGGTACATCGGCGTGGTGATGCCCGATCGTAAGGTCATCACATTCGATGATCCTATTGAGTACGTCCTCGGTGGTCCGCACTGGAAGGGGCCTCAACCGGCGCAATCGCAAATTGGACGGGACATCAAAGATTTTCCTAAAGCGATGCGCAACGCTGTTCGACGGAAGCCAAGCATCATTGGGATCGGCGAAGCTCGCGACCGTGTTTCCATCGAGGCCATGGTTGAAGCCAGCCTATCTGGCCACACGTGTTACGCCACAATGCACACGGAGTCGGTAGCAGAGACGATTAACCGGGCCATCCAAACCTATCCTCCTGAGCAGCAATCCGGGATTGCATCGCGGCTTGCTGGTGCGTTGCGGGTTATCATTGTTCAAAGGCTGCTCAAAACGACTGATGGTAAACGCGCTGCAATCCGAGAGTACCTGGTGTTTGATCGAGAGTTCAGGTCGGAAATGCAGACCCTTCCATACAACGAGTGGGCAATGTTGATACGTACGAAGCTTGAAGAGGCCCAGGCGACTCTTGACGATCGTGCGTGGAAGCTGTTTCAGGACGGCAGGATCCTGCAGGACGAATTTGTCGGTGTTGCAGGCATGAAGGAATTCAGAAGGCGCTCGCTGAGTGCGCAGGAGAACTAGACCAATGCCCTCGATTTGGAGAGCTGCATCTGAACCGCTGACCGCTTTAGGCATTCCGGTTTCGGCGTACCTGCCCTTGTTCGGCTGGATGTACTTCCCGAGCTGGACGACCTTCTATGTGGCTGTGGGTGTGATCATCATGTTTGGGATCTTGGCCAAAATTGGCTGGACCCTGAGCGTTTGCTGGAACAAGTTTCTCGGTTTTTTACGGGGCGGGGTGATCTACGCCAGGCCCTGGTGGTTCCGAAAGCGCTTTCGAGATTAAAAAAAACCGCCTAATCAGGCGGTTTTTTTTGGGGTGCTTGGCGATTTCACTTACCGGGCTCGCGGCCCTCTATCCTTCTGAGATGGGGAGCCTAGTCCGGCGGTGGCTGAATCCACCTGGCTTTGACTCGGCGGTTCCAGGGTAATGCGTATGCCAGGATTGAGCCGGCAGGAAGCTTCCTTGATCGAATCCCAATGTGAATGGGGGACGATCCCCACTGTCAGTGGCTTTTCGCTAATTGTTAGTTTAGCCGGGTATGCTATCACTTTGATGTGATCCCAGCCCGGGGCTTCAATTAGCGAAGAAACCAGATCCGGTCTTTGCTGCAAAAGCAAATGAGGCTTAGCCAGCTCCAGCTTACTTGGTGTAATCCCTTCATTGGCTAGGCGTTCGTGCAGCACTGTCTGGAGGTTATCCATCATGCTCCTGGACATCCTCGCAAACGATATAAAATCGTGATTGGGAACATCGTCAGGACGCATCATGTTTGGGTTCTGCTTTTGATCCAATTCAACCAAAAAGTCGACGACTGTGAACTGGAGTCTGTTCTTGTCCGCATAAGCTCGTGCGGCCATAAATCCATCTTGCTTGCTTTGATAGCCGTACAACGCTGGGAATGCCCCCGAAATCGGAGCGTCCGTCGGCACACCACAATCTCTGAGCGCAATTGCCCTGGGGGCAGGCCCGGAATAGAAATAGACGCTCGATAACTCAATAATATGTGAGTCTGGCTTATCAGTCGTGCTCACCTGTGCCACCTTGTTTTGACCAACCCTGAATCAAGACTTTTTCAACGTTCTGTCGATCTCCTACGTTGCTCGCTACATCCTGCATCAAGCGTTTGCATTGCTTAGGAGTCAGCGCAAGTCTCTTGAGCGCTTCGATCCATCGCATCACCGGCCTACCTGGCTTTCCATCATGCAACATTAGACGATAAACCGAGGGCGGTGACCTCCCAATGAGAGTCGCAAACGCGTCTCGGTCTTGGGGTGTGTCCTGCAGCCCTAAAAACTCATAAAACTCCCTGATGTCCAGCGGTGGCTGAACAGGCGACGACGCTGGGTGTTGACGATAAAGGTGAAGCAGCATTGCGATCACCGGATCACTAATTTGCTCTGCAGACAGATCTGGATTTGTCAGCTCCTCCCATTTGGCCTTCTGAAGGCCAAAGGCATCCGCTGCCGCTACCTTGGTCAGACCATTCTCGATCCGCCACCGTTCTAAATCTGTCCCACAGATCGGGTCAATCTCGTCAGTGTCGATAGACATTTGCTCCCCTCAAATGAAGCTGTAAAGCGCCTGCATCGGCCTCTGTACACGGTTCTTCCAAAACCGTGCTATTTTGAATAATATACACAATACGAAATTAGTGCAGCCACGGTCCAGCCCGAAAGCAGCTGAGGTGAAGCTCGCAACTTCACGGTCAGCCTTGCGGCGTAACGGGCAAAGGACTCCCTACCCACCTCCACAGAGGCAGGAGCGCCCATGAGCGTTGAATCAGAAGCTTTATTGCAAGAGTTTCGCCTAGCTGTTTACGAAAAACACAGCTCGCCGCAGACGGCGGTGGAATCCTCTCCAGATGGCGCCATTCGGCATCGTGCCGAGGCGTATCAGGCTTGGCTTCAAACTAGCCAAGCTGACGGTGAAAACTCCTCAATTCCCGATACCCTACTAAGGCACTGGGTCGCTGCTGATATCACGTCCTGGCGTTCAGTAGATCCTACTTCCGCAGAGAAATCTGTTGCCGCATTACATCGTAATGTTTTTGCATACGATACATACGCAAAATTGCTAAAGGAACTGCACCAGGACGTCTACGACCAGATTATTTCGCGTTCGGAGGTGGCTGAATCGTTTAATGGCTTCAGTAACGCCGGCGCCCCTGGTGATGAACCGACCGAAACTGATCCCAGTGTGATTCTCAGTGAGCTGCTGAAGGACATCACATACCGGGAGCGATCGGATGGAAGCGTCCTTTACCTCTTGAAGGAAAAGCCGATTTTCGTGGATCACGGGCAACAGATCCTCATGGAGGCCAAAGCCCAAGATGACGAGCTGGCCATTCTCGCGGCGCTACACATGGCGAAACAAAAATTTGGCGGGTCAATTGAGTTGACCGGATCGGACGAGTTCAAGCGTCGCGCCCTTGAGGTGATGATCAAGCACGACGTGCAGGTAGTACTTAAAAACCCAGCACAAGACGCTTTACGTCGCGAAATAATGGGGTTGCCTCCTGTCGGGGACTCTGCTCAAGCGCAGGACAATTCCGCCGCTCCCGATTTACCCACTCAGAATAAATCGTCCCAACCTGGGACACCTGATTCGGCAGCATCAGCTTCTGCGCCAGATGTCAGTGCTCCCGTTGCGCCGGCAGCTGAGCCGGTGAACCACTACAAAGGTGAGGTGCTGGAGTACGGCTCGGCGCCATACCAGTTTGATATCTCAAACAGCCGCAGTTTCTTCGTTACGCTTAAAAACACTGACGGTGAATCCAGGACCACGTGGGGTGTGGATCTGGAGCGAGTAATTGATGAACAGCGCGTAGGCCGCGGCGATCAAGTGGAACTGACGAACCTCGGTCGCAAGGATGTAACCATAGAGGTGCCTGTTCGTGATAAGGCTGGGCAGGTTCTTCGATATGAAGAACGCCAGACCCACCGCAACGAGTGGGGAATTGAAGTAACCGGCAAGGCACCTGCGGATGTCACCCCACCTCCCCCGTTTGAGCCGGGTGAATCCGCTATCAAGGCTCATGACGCCAAATGGCTGGGTGATATGGGTGTGCCTGCTGACGTTTTTGATACTCATCCCAAAATGCTTTCGATGCGTGGTGAGGACCACGCTGTTTTTCTGCTAAGTGGCATTGAGACCACTGCTGAGGGCTATGCCACTGTCGAAAGGCTTATGGCTGAGCAAAACTACAGAGCGGCCTTCTCGGCCTCATTCGACGCTGAATTTGGTCGATACAACGGCCACTTCCAACAGCAGTTGGCCGATTCCGAAGGGTACGCAATTGCACGAGAATTGCTCGCTGACGCTGAGACCAAATATGGTCCGATTCCATTAGCTGTGATTGACTCCGAGGCCCACATTCAAGATGCGATGGCCAAGGGGGATCTGGAAGCCGTTATCGATGCAATCGAGGCGTACGATCGACAATATCTGGCTTCACTCGATTCCCATCGACAGTCTGGCAACAGTCCGGACCAAGTGGATGGTCCCATTGGCTTCGCCGCAACCGAGGCGGTGCCCGAAACTCGTATAGACGAGCGTCCTGTGGCTGAACAGGATGGGGTAGATCAAGATCTGTCTTCTGACCGCCTTGATTTCGTGCACAACGGGCAGCCGGCATACATCGATCTGGAGCAGTACCAAGTCCGACCACTACAATCGACCGACGCCGCTCCCTCATTGGCACCGGAATTACCAGTCGAGGATCAGACTCCGTCAGGTAAGTCGAACGACCAGCTTTTGGTTGAGCAAACAGATTCGGGCCGACTCACCTTCGTTCACCAGGGTGAACCAGCCTACGTGGATTTAAGCCAGTATGAGCAACAAGCACCCCTCTCCGACGAGGCCCGGGCAGAGGTTATTCAGGAGGTTTCCAAAACGTTCGAAACAGACCCAATGGAGGCGTCAGTTCCGGCACTGGATCCCGCTGCTCGATCCGCCTTAGAAGCGGAATGGAACGTGTTGCAACACGAAGGTTTGAAAGATCGCGCTGACAACTTTCAGGTGATCAAAGACGCGTTGATCGCTGCATTAGGCGCGCGGAAAGAGGAGCTCGATTCTGAAGCCAGAACGGCCGAGAAATCTAAGCCATTGGGCGCGAGGCTGATTGGGGCGGTCTTCGGCGATGCAGATTCCCATGGCTTCAATCAACGAATTACCTCAATCAACCACGCCATCCAGGAGCTCAAGACTGATAAGCCTTTCGAAATTTGGCGCTCCGTTAGTCAGTCTATGGAGGCTGATCTTAAATACGAAGAGAGGTTGATTCGAGCTGGCACACCCATGTCGGCTGCTGCTGGAGAACTGCGGCTCCCGCGTGATGAATGGGTAAAGATTCAGGCGAGCCTGCGTCTCAGCCCAACTGGTCTTGCACCAGCTGCGACTCGTTTCACTCCCTCAAGTGAGGCGTTGGCAGATGCTGCAGCTAAGCGTGACGCGGTGATCACTGACTTCGTTAATCAAATCGCCGACACATCCTGGAAGATACACAGGCAAAACTTCCTGCCGATGGCCAAAATCGCGATCGAGCATTGCGATTTCGAATCTCGTGTGAGGCCCTACTCAGCACCCCCTCTTCAAGCTGAGCACCAATGCTCCCAACCTTTTGAAGAGTTGAAATCCGACTTGTTATTGCCGGCCCCAAGCGTTCATACCGCTGATGATTTGAAGCCAGTGAATGTACGCGAATGGTGGCACGAGCAACGTGTAGCGATTGAATCATGGGGGCGATCGTTAGACGAGATGGAAAAGGATCTTCAATCACTTGGCGCTGAGCCTCAATGCGACCAGTTTTTTTGGTTTGATAAAGCCGGCCAGCAAGTACCGCCGCCGGCGGATGAAGCCAAATGGATTAAGCAGGGCCAGGCATCGGAAGCACAAAAAGGCGAGCCTGATGGTTTTAGCAGTGGCGCGCTTTCCCAAGACAGCTCGATCGGAGAGCCAAAGCTCATCCTCCGTGGGGCTACCAAAATCGCTGACAACTCATTTGACACGACAGTCCAGCTTTATCAGGGCAAGGGCGACTACTTGCATGGCTTCATAAAGGTCGATGGTTGCAAGCATCAGGTTCTTGCCTTCATGAACGAAAGGCATCGGGATCCCAAAACAGGTGAGATGAAACCGAATTTCATCACTCTTTCAGAACGCGCCAGCCCTGGCAATGAGGGCGGGCAATGGAACCAGATCGGTCATGGCAATGGCGTAAACCGCCGGGGTGACGGCAAGGAAGTTCATTTCGACGAAGTCGTCTTCAACGTGGGAGGTGCCATTGTCAAGGCGAAGGTTACTGACCAAGTTGACGAAGCTCTTCACACGAAGCTTGGCTTTGTTGAGCCACGGAAAGATCGCGATAAGCCTCCCGTGGAGACGCTGAATCTGTCACCAAACACCGCGCCTGTGAACGAAGCAATCGCTCCAGCGCAATCTATCAAAAAAAGAGTACGCGCTTAATGTTTGCTCGCTTCCTGGTTACGAGAGGACCTGCAATGAAACCACTCACTCGCACGCTACTGGTCGTGTTTCTTTTGTGTTCTTGCTTTGGCGTACAAGCAGCCACTTGCCGCAGCGGTGAAGCAGCCATGCGCGGTGGCGAAGCAGGTCTGTCTCGTGACCAGTCAGCGGCAGACTCTAATGAAACAGCTGAGAAAACGTCATCGGACATCTTGGGAAAATGCGTCGGTGGCATCACCGGCATTTTCGGCACCACCAGCTTTCCTGATCTGTCGCAGATCTGGCAGATGATCAAAGACAAGGTGTGCTCAATCGCAAGCTCACAAGTGCGTGGGGTCGTTTCTCAGGTCAATGGCCAAATCAACGGTGTCATGACCCAGGTGAATGGTGCTGTTACCGACACTATCAACCAGACCGGTGTTAACAACACTGGGGCGGGGACTGTGATCAGCAGCGGTGACACACACATCGGCGGCCCATCTGTACAAAACACCAATGGATCGGGCTCAACGGACTCAGCATTTTGGAATGACATCTGGAAGTAATCACCATGGAGGTGGCCATCATGAAAGAGATTGAGGATTTGGCGAGCAAGCAATCGAAAGCGGAGGGACTGGTCTTGTCGGTCCCGCCTAAAGTCATGCTCGACATCGAGCAGTATCGAAACGCACGAAACGAAGCTCTGGCATTCAACGATGACAGCAACCTATCGCTCGTGGAGGAGCTGAGTCAGCGGTGGCAAACCGAAGCAATGACTCTGGCTCGCTGGTTGTCTGCGCAGTTCCCCGATGACGAGCTGACACCGGAGTAGATTTATGAACCCACCTCAGATCATTGCAGAACTGCCGATGCTCAAGCAGACGCAAACAAAGGCCACAAAAAAATACTCATGGCCTGCTGGGGAGACCATGGACGTGGTTTGCCCAAACTGCACAGCAATTGTCGCCACGCAGATTAGTGTTGTTCGTGACGACGACCTGCCGTTAAGACCTGAAGACTGTGAGCGTTGCAATGCCCAGTTCGAAGTTTACCCGGGCGGCAAAACCGTGCTGGTATCAGCTCCCTTGTCAGGCCCGCCAAGTGAGAGCGGGCTGAAGGCAATCAGCTTTTTTGAGTCACTTACCTTCGACCCAAATGGGGCCCGTGATTGGCCATTCACCACTGAGGTTGAAACTCTGGTAACTGTGGCCTGGCTACAAGAATTTGAGGACGGCACCCAACAGTTCGTCGATGCTGATCAGGAGCCGCCGCATATCTACAGCCCTCGCCTGGCTCCGGAAGCGCTTGAACGCTTTTGCGAAACGAACATCGAGCTATACCGGAAATTCCATGAAATGCACGAAGCTGCACTTGACCGTCGCGAGCCCACGCCAATGACACCTTTCTGGTAACGCATAAATCCGTCGCCTCCCCCTACCCGGTTCGCCAACCTGCACAAGCTGCCTTCCCGTTCCAATGCCCGCCGCGTGCGGGTTTTTTTGTGGCCGTGATTCAGCAATTGACGCTATATCGGTTTCGATATAGTCTCTGTTTTCCACCTCTGAAAGAGTAAACCGCTGTACATATTTTATTGGGTACCCAAACACGGGGCCCAACCCTACCGAGGAAATGTCATGGAAGCCGCAAAGCTGCTCACTGCTAATCAATCGCGTCTCAGACGCACTAGGAGTAAACGTGCAATTTCCCGAGCCGAAACAGGTGCGATTTGTTGACTGCAATCTGAATGACTTCGATCCCAAAGCTCGGCAACGTGCGGGTTATCAGATCGATCTGATTCAACACGGTGAGGAACCTTTCGACTGGAAGCCAATGGCAAGTGTGGGCCCAGGCGTACGGGAAATCCGAGTAAAGGGGAAGAACGGGGCTTTTCGCGTGTTTTATGTGGTCAACCGTCCGGAGGCCATTTACGTGCTGCATGCTTTCAAGAAGACCACTCGAAAGACGGAAAAGCGTGATATCGGTCTGGCCAAGGCGAGATTGAAATCACTGGGCTGAAAGATGCACGGGTGATGTACGGGCGCTGGGTCAAATGCCAGTTCCCGAGCCCATGGCACTGTCTGTGCCAATACCCAAGTGGGAGGGGGCAAGTCGCCCCATGAGAGGTTAAACATGGCTGCAACTAGCTACGCGAGTATCTGGGACGCGTGTGCTGATACGCCAGGAGAATCCGCAAATCTGCGCGTACGCTCTCAACTGATGAGAGCGATCAACCGCGTTGTGAAGGGATGGGAGCTGCCGCAAACCGAAGCGGCCAAGCGTCTGGGCATATCTCAGCCACGCTTAAACGATCTGCTGAAAGGCAAAATCGACAAATTTTCGCTGGATGCTCTAGTCAACATGCTGGCCGGTGCGAATCTGTCGATCGCGGTAGAGGTTAAGGAAAGTGAATTGGCTTGAAGGACTCATGCCGAGGGAGCGAAGCACATCGATAAAGCCCGCATTGATCGCGGGCTTTTTTGTGGCCGAAGGTTGGTCAGTAGTGAAAGCGGCAGGCGATGATCGTGAGTAGGCCCCCTTCGTAGAAGTATACAAGGCGGTGTTCTCGATTTATGCGGCGCGACCAGTATCCCGTTAGATCACCTTTCAACGCTTCGGGCTTGCCCGTGCCGGTGAAGGGGGTCCGCATAATCTCGCCGATCAAGTCATCAATGGATGAGCTTATGGCTGAATCGCTCGTGGTCCAATGCTTGTAGTCGTCCCAGGCATCGTCAGTGAACGCGACTTTAACGGTGGTGCGTGCAGCCTCTTTATTCTGTTTCTTCTGCTTCTGCGACATGTAGGGAAATCTCTTTCAAAGACGCTTTCCCGGCTTGATGGCTTGCAATAGATCGACGCAGTCGTGTGGCGTTGCACTCCGTACCCAGCAGGTACATCGTTTCAGCCATAGCGTTGTAGTCGGTCAATGACACCAAAACCACCGCATCACCACGCTGGCGCGTGATAACAGCAGGCTCGTGATCCCGGCACACATCGTCCATTGCCTGTTTCAAACCGGCTCGGGCCTGGCTGAATGACAAAATTTGCATCGAATAGATTCCTATCTGACCTCAGGTCAGGGTTCGACCAGACGTGAGCCTGACCGTGAGGAACAATGCAGACGAGCCCTGCAGGCATCATCTGGAAAAGCCAACCCCTCAGGGGTCGACTGAAATGCAGCTGTAGCAGGTGCTGCTCCACTCCGTTGAGAGCAATGCACGACTGGCTACGCTGAGAGTCTTCGGGCATCACCCTGGACTAGTCCGTCATAGTACAGAGCTTTGTACATACTTCAACCCTACGCTTGCTTATTTCTTGGTCCAGGAGGCCAACAATTAGCGCCTTGCTTTCGCGCTAACGCCCGTCGGCGCTGAAGCACGCGCGCGCAAACTGATTGACGCCTTTGTGCATGGACAGTAGTTTGTGCGTCTCAAGGACAACAGCCAGAGCAAGCCGCTGAACGTGCAAGCAACTGAGCGTCACGGCAATGAATATGATCGGGCAAAAGTGGTATCCAATTTCAAAGGGCAGTGATAGCCCGAAAAGCGCCGTTCAGGCAATCGAATCAATCAACAAGATGGTTGAATCCACCGGCGTGCGGGTCATCAGCATAGAAACCGTTTATGAGCTCAAATGGCACCGCCTAAGCCATGTCGTAGTGGGCATTCGGGTCTGGCACGACTCCCAGTGATAACCCCGCACCTGTTGGTGCGGGGTTTTTTCTTTATGCGCGCATCTTCTTCGCTTCTGGTGCAGCGTTGCCCTGCAGCACTGTCGACTTTGGCGTCCACGTCGAGACGTAGTTGTCGTCAGCTTGCATCAGCTTGAGCTCGGTCATCACATCACGGGAGTCTTCCCTCAGGTTTTCCAGACGGCTTTGCTGCTGGAATGGTTTCCCCTTTTCTATTTTGGCCTTGGCCAGCTCATCTCTTTCCCCAATCCGCGAATGTTCAGCGTCGGCACGCCAGGCTTCAAACCGGTCTAGGAAATTGTCGATTCGGCTAATGAAGCCTGGCAGGCTGAATTTGTCGTCGGTCCGATACACCAGGTTGTCTGGCTCGTACGAATCGTTGCCTGTAATCGTGAACTGAATCTTGTGCCGGCTGCAGGAGACATCAATCTCAAACCCCCTGTAGGTGCCGACACGGATGATTGCCGCACGTTGAAAGGTGTCTTCTGCTTTGCGTTCGACGGCTACCTTCATGCAGCCAAGGATTGCGCCAAGCAGCTGATCTTTGTTGTCCTCGCTGTAGCTCTTCGCTGCAGTTCTGAACATAAAGCTGGAGCCTGTCCCAGCATCGCGTTTGGCTATCTCCCCATTCCAACGAGCAACCGATCTGTCAGCGCGTTTGTCTGCTTCTTCAAGCCAGGTAATCCGGCTGTCCAAGGCATGCTGATTCCGTTTGAAATTGGAGAACAGCGCTTCGACCTTCTTTAAGTCCGCGGCAAGTTGGACTTGGAGGAAAATAAGAGGATTGCCGGTCGCAGCGGCCTTCATCTCTGCAGCGTTTGCAGCTTCGCTGGCCACGTCCTCTATGACACGTTGAAGTCCATCGCCTTTACGGAACTGCTCTATGCCGGCAGCCTTGTACTCGATGGTCTGCCACATCCTGCTGTCATAGGTCTGCTTGGTCGCATAGCGCAGGATTTCGATCTCGAAACCATCTGGATCCTGCTCATAGAACAGATTTCCCTGACGCTCGATCCGGCCATCACGCTGCTCAAGATCGGCTGGACGCCAAGGTGCGTCGACGTGGTGTAGGGCGACCAGTCTGCGTTGGACGTTCGTACCCGCCCCCATTTTAGTGGTTGAGCCAAGCAGCACCCGAGCTTCACCGCGATTCATTTCGTCGAAAAGCTTGGACTTTTGCAGGTCTGTTTTGGCTTCATGGATGAATCTCACCTGGTCCGCCGGCACGCCCTTCTCGATGAGTTTCGAGCGGATCTCCTCGTATACGCTGAACGATGCATTCCCAGCCAGGATTTCATCCATAGAGATGACCTCCCCTTCATCCTCATCATCAAGGGAGGCTTCAGGAGCGGCTTCCTGTCGTTTCTTTCCTTTAGGTGTAACGGCTCGCGTTTGAAATCGGCCGCGCTCGCAATCAATGCGATTCCCGGCTCAGATTAACTGCAACTGACGGAGCAGCCGGGCTCACATTAACTGCGAGTGAGCTTGCATTCAGCTGCGTCG
>NZ_JASCOY010000048.1:0-41894 GCF_029960075.1 Pseudomonas sp. PS02290 | reverse complement strand
AGGGTTCCTTCACTCCGGTCTCGCTCCGTGGGCCCGCTGCCATCCGCCATCCATGGCGGGGGGCAGCTCTCGCCGCATCCATGCGGCTCGGCCCACTCCACGAGACCTGCGTTCAGCCTGCACCCAAGTCGCGATTGGCGTCGTCTGGGAGTTTTGTGTTTGAAGATCAAAAGCAGATCAAGGGCTAAGGACTTGTGGGAGTGAGCTTGCTCACGAAGGGTCCGGTACATCCATCGGATATCTGGTGTTTGAGATAAAGCATTCGCGAGCAAGCTCGCTCCCACAGGTAGGCGGTACAGTCAGCAAGATTGTTGGCGGCTGGGCTGGCCTCTTCCCGGCTAAAGCCGGTCCCACTGAATGCACGCGGTTTCCTGTAGGACTGGCTTTAGCCGGGAAGCCTTTGATCTGCTTTTGATCTTGATCTTCATACGCAAAAGGCTCAAACGACACAAAACGCGACTTGGGTGCAGGCTGAACGCAGGTTTCGCGCAGTGGGCCGAGCGGCATGGATGCCGCGAGAGCCGCCCCCCGCCATGGATGGCGGATGGCGGGGGGCCCACGGAGCGAGACCGGAGTGAAGGAACCCTGACGAAGGAAGGGCCAAACCGGGAGCAAGCACCCTTGGTTACTTGGGGTGCTTTTCCAAGTAACTCGCCGAAGGCGAAACAGTCTGCCCCCAGGCAGACGCTCTTGATCCTAAGGATCTTGATCCGAAAAAACCTACCGAATCCCCAGTCGCCGGGCCAGGCGACTGAGGTTAGCCCGATCAACACCCAACTCCCGCGCCACGTCCGCCCATTTCCCCTGATGCCGCTCCAGCGCCTCACCAATCAACCGCTTCTGAAACCCGTCCACTGCCTCCTTCAACCCCTCCCCCGGCTGAATCACCGGCATGGCGCCGTGCACCTGCGCCAAAGCGGGTGCCGCCACCCGCAACTCATCAAGCCCCAACACCTCCGCCTCGATCGTCAGAACCCGCGGCCGCTCGCCGTGCACCGACAGCGCCTTGAGCACCGCGCGGCTGATCAGATGCTCCAGCTCCCGCACGTTCCCCGGCCACGGATACGCCAACAGCACCGCCTGCGCCGCCGGGCTCATGCGCAAACTGCGCAGCCCCATCCGCGCCCGGTTCTCCTCCAGAAAATACCCCGCCAGCAGCAACACATCGCGACCCCGTTCGCGCAACGGCGGCACCACCAGCGGGTAAACGCTCAGGCGGTGATAGAGATCCGCGCGGAAGCGACCGGCGCGTACCTCTTCCGCCAGATCACGGTTGGTCGCGGCGATGATGCGCACGTCCACGCGATGCTCCTGATCGGACCCTACCCGCTGCAACTGACCGCTCTGCAAAACCCGCAGCAGCTTCGACTGCACCGGCAGCGGCAGCTCGCCCACCTCGTCGAGGAACAACGAACCGCCGTGGGCCAGCTCGAATTTGCCGCTGCGCCCACTGACCGCGCCGGAAAACGCACCTTTGACGTGACCGAACAACTCGCTTTCCACCAGCTGTTCCGGCAGCGCGGCGCAATTGAGGCTGATCAGCGGCTTTCGTGCCCGGGGTGACTGCAGGTGAATGGCCTCGGCAACCAGCTCTTTGCCCACACCGGTTTCGCCGGTAATCAAGACCGTCAGCGGGCTGTTGCCCACCAACTGGATTTCCTGCTGCAAACGTTTGTGCACCGGGCTTTGGCCGATCAGCTCCCGGGGCCCGCGTCCGCCTGCGGCACGTTTGTACACCTCGGCCAAGTGGCGTTGATCCTCAAAGCCGCGCGCCAGTTGGCTGATCCGCTCGCTGGCCATCACGGTGGCCGCCGCCAGGCTGGCGAACGCCTGGAGATCGCCCAGATCAACCCGGCCAAAGCGCGCCGGATCAACAGAATCCAGCGTGATCACCCCCCACAGCGTGTTCTGCACGTAAAGCGGGCAGCCGAGGCAATCGTGCACCTCCAGATCGCCATGCACCCCTTCGACCAGCCCGTCGTAAGGGTCCGGCAGGTCGCAGTCGGTGGAAAAACGCGTGGGTTCGCGGTTTTGCAGAATGATGTCCAGCCGCGGGTGCTCCCCCAGCCGGAATCGTCGCCCCAGTGTGTCCGGGCTCAAGCCCTCGACGGACAAGGGCACCAGCACCTCATCCTCCCGCTTGAGCAACGCCACGGCGTCACACGGAAATAGCTGGCGCAGCGAGCGCAGCAACCGGCGATAGCGCTCATCGTCCGGCAGGTCCCGGGACAGGTCGGCAACCAGCGGAATCAGCGCCAGCAGCAAAGGATGGGTCATGGAAGCTCCCGGTCATGGCATGGGAAAGGGGTGCAAGGGCCGAGTCATTATGACTGCGATGTGAGTCGAAACGACAGCGCCGTTCCCAGGTCAGGCTCTGGCGCTGCCACTGGGAGCACGCTGAACCCAGACAGACGAGAATCGACGAATTGAATACGGCACTAAACCGTCACTCTCGAGAAGTCATTAGTTGGTCGCCAATTCCCCGGCAGCGCTCGACTTATTAATAAGAAACAATCCCGCAGACTTCCCTCAAAAACACGCCATTTTATTCTGACGCCACTTCGCCGACGTGCCGGGCGAGCCCCTTTAATTTAAATGAAGTTGTGAAAATCCTATTTTGTTTATAGTCCTGTGACCCTACAGGAGCACTCACTATGGCCAGAATTCAGGGACGAGTTCTCGAAACTTCCCCACCGTTGGTAGTTGATCTAGACGGCACGTTATTGCGCTCGGATCTGCTCATGGAAACGGCCATGGCGTTTGTTCGAGGCCAGCCGCTGAAAGCCCTGAAAATGCTGGGGTGGCTGTTCAACGGCAAGGCCGCCCTCAAGGAAGGCCTGGCCCTCAACTCCGAAATAGACGTATCAGTGCTCCCGTACGATCCGCAGATCCTCGAGATGATCCAGCGCGAACGCGACACCGGCCGGATGGTGGTACTGGCGACGGCGAGTCATGTAAGCCTGGCCGAGCGCATCGCCGAACATCTGCAGCTATTTGATCTGGTGCTGGCGTCCAATGCCAACCGCAACTTGTCCGGCAACAACAAACGCGACCTGTTAGTTGCGCACTTCGGCGAGGGTGGATTCGATTACGTCGGCAACTCGAAAGATGATTTGCCCATATGGGATGTGTCCCGCCACGCCTATGTGGTCAACCCCGATCGCGGTGTGGAAGCAAAAGTAAACGCGCAAGTCCGCGTCGAACCGACCATTCATAGCAACACGCCAAGCCTGCGCGACTGGCGCAGGGCCCTGCGCCTTCACCAGTGGCTGAAGAACGCGCTGATCTTCGTGCCGCTGCTGGCGTCCCATCGCCTGGCGCAGTTCGAGCTGATGCGCGACGGGGTCATCGCCTTCCTCTGCTTCGGCCTGTGCGCCTCCAGCGTCTACATCCTGAACGACCTGCTGGACCTGTGCGACGACCGCCACCACAAGAGCAAATGCAACCGGCCGTTCGCCAGTGGGCGTCTGTCGATCAAGACCGGGCTGGTGATGGTGCCGACGCTGTTGGCGATGGCCTTTGGCGCCGCGCTGTTGCTCCTGCCCTGGCAGTTCTCGGCAGTGATGGCTGCCTACTACGGCCTGACGCTGACGTATTCGCTGAGACTCAAACGCTTGATGGCCTGGGACGTGATTGCCCTGGCGATGCTCTACACCGCGCGGATCATTGCCGGCGTCGCGGCGTTCAGCCTGACCCTGACGTTCTGGATCCTCGCGTTCTCGATGTTCATCTTCCTCAGCCTGGCGATGGTCAAGCGCTACGCCGAGCTGCGCGATGCCCGCGCCCGGGAGGTGAACACCCTGGCCCGCGGCCGCGGTTACCACCCCGGCGACCTGGACATGATCGCCTCCCTGGGGGCGTCGTCGGGTTACCTCGCGGTGATGGTGCTGGCGCTGTACATCCAGGACGCGAAAACCACCGAGCTGTACGTCACGCCGCACATCATCTGGCTGGCCTGCCCGCTGCTGCTGTTTTGGGTGACGCGGGTGTGGATGCTGACCCATCGCGGGCAGATGAACGAAGACCCGGTGGTGTTCGCCATCCGTGACCGCACCAGCCAACTGATCGGCGCCGCATTTCTGATGATGTTCTGGATCGCCGCATGAGCGCACCGTTGTATTCCTGGGGACGTTTCCCCCGTCGACCGCAACGCGGTCACGGCTGCGTGTGGCTGGACGAACTGCCGGCGCAGATGGACCGCGTGATCGGCGCCCACCGCAGCAGCCTGCCCTACGGCAACGGCCGCAGCTACGGCGACAGTTGCCTGGCCGCCAGCGACGAAGTGCTGCACATGCGCTCGCTGGACCGGCTGATCGACGCCGACTGGACCACCGGCGTGATCAAGGCCGAAGCCGGCATTACCCTGGCGGAAGTGCTGGCCGTGGCCATCCCCCAAGGCTGGTTTTTGCCGGTGACGCCCGGGACTCAGTTCGCGACCCTGGGCGGCGCCATCGCCAACGACGTCCACGGCAAAAACCATCACGTGCGCGGCACCTTCGGCCGTCATGTGCTGGGCTTCGGCCTGTTGCGCCATGGCGAGCCGGAAGTGACGTGCTCGCCTGATGCCCACCCCGACCTGTTCGCCGCCAGCATCGGCGGCCTCGGCCTGACCGGGGTCATTCACTGGGCGCAGATTCAGCTGATGCCGATCCGCGCCAGCCAGATCGACACCACCACCGTGCGCTTCGCCAATCTGGCCGAGTTTTTTGCGCTGTCGACCGAGCTCGACGCGCGTCATGAGTACAGCGTTGCCTGGGTCGACTGCCTGGCCAAGGGCGCCGAGACCGGACGCGGGGTGTTCATCGTTGGTGATCACGCGCAGTACGGCTCCCTCGACGTCGGTCAGCGCAAGAAGCTCAGCGTGCCGCTGACGCCGCCGGTGTCGCTGATCAACAAAATCTCCCTCAGCGCCTTCAACAGCCTGTACTGGCGCCTGCACCCCAGCCAGCGCAAGCAGGGCCGCAGTGCTTACGAACCCTTCTTCTACCCCCTCGACCGGATCCTGCACTGGAACCGTATTTATGGCCGCCGGGGTTTTCAGCAATACCAGTGTGTGGTGCCTGCGGCGAACGCCGAAGCGGCCATGGGCGAACTGCTGCGCACCATCGCCGACGCCGGCCAGGGCTCGTTCCTCGCCGTGCTCAAGCGCTGTGGCGACATTGCTTCGCCGGGTCTGCTGTCATTCCCGCTGGAGGGCACTTCGCTGGCGCTGGATTTTGCCCAGAGCGAGGCGCTGGAAAACGTTCTGTTCCCACGTCTGGACGACATTGTTCGCGCTGCCGGCGGGCGGTTGTACCCGGCCAAGGACGCCCACATGAGTGGCGCCGATTTCCGTCGTGCCTACCCCGCCTGGGAGCAGCTGGAAGCGCTGCGCGATCCCTCTTTGATGTCCCGTTTCTGGAGCCGTGTGATCCTTTGAAAACTGCCGTGAAGAAAGTCCTGATCATCGGCGCCACCTCCGCCATCGCCAGTGCCTGCGCGCGTTTGTGGGCCACGGAAGGCAGCGATTTTTTCCTCGTGGCGCGCAACGTCGAGAAGCTGCAGCAGACCGCCGCTGACCTCAAGGCGCGCGGCGCCACCAACGTCACGCTGCACGAGATGGACGCCAACGACATCGAGGCGCACCCGCTGATGATGGGGCGCTGCCTGACCGCCCTGGGTCAGATCGACATCGCCCTGATCGCCCACGGCACGCTGCCGGACCAAAAGGCCTGCGAGCGCGACGTGCACATGGCCCTCAAGGAATTCGCCAATAACTGCACCTCGGTGATCGCCCTGCTCACCGTGCTGGCGATGCACTTCGAAACCCAGCGCTGCGGCAGCCTGGCGATCATTTCTTCGGTGGCGGCTGACCGAGGCCGCCCTTCCAACTACCTCTACGGCAGCGCCAAGGCGGCGGTGTCGACCTACTGCGAAGGCTTGCAGGCGCGGCTGTTCAAGGTCGGCGTGCACGTCACCACCATCAAGCCGGGATTTGTCGACACGCCGATGACCCAGGGGCTGTCGTTGCCGGCAGCCTTGCTGGCGCAACCGACGCAGGTTGCCCAGCGCATCGTCAAGGGCATCGCCAACAAAGTGCCGACGCTCTACGCACCGGGTTTCTGGGCGCTGATCATGCTGGTCATTCGGTCAATTCCGCAGCCGGTGTTCAAGAGGCTGAATCTATGAGCGAAGCTGTGACAGAGCCTTCGCACCTGTCTGGCTGGCGCTACCGCGCGGTGGTGCTGTCGGTGGTCGGTTCGGCGCTGGGGTATCTGGGCTTTTCGCTGTGGGGCGGCTGGCAGGCGGTGGGCGCCGCGGTGAGTGAGGTCGGATTGGTCGGCATCGCCATCGCGCTGCTCATGTCGTCTGTGAATTACGGGCTGCGCTTTGTCCGCTGGCAGACCTACCTGAAGGTGCTCGGCCATCCGATGCCGTGGCGGCCGAGCCTGAACATTTACCTGGCCGGCTTTGCCCTGACCACCACGCCGGGTAAGGCCGGTGAGGCGTTGCGCGGCGTCCTGCTCAAACGCTGGGGCGTGCCGTACCCGCAGAGCTTCGCGGCGTTTTTCAGCGAACGGCTTTCGGACCTGTTTGCGGTGGTGTTGCTGACCCTGTTCGGCCTGTCGCTGTACCCCCAGGCGTGGCCGATGATCGTGGTCGGCGTGACGCTGGTGGCGGTCGGGCTGGTGGTGCTGTCGCAACGTCGCCTGCTTGAGCGGATCACCAAAAACGTGCCAGCCGGTGGCGGCAAGGTGCTCGGGCTGCTGCGCCATCTGCTGCAGGTGCTGGTGCATGCGCAGCAATGCCATCGCCTGCGCCTGATGCTCGGCCTGACCGCCCTCAGCGTCGTCGCCTGGAACGCCGAGGCGCTGGCGTTCGACTGGATTCTGAAATGGATGGGCGCCGACATCCCGCTGACCTTCGCGGTGTTCGTCTACGCCCTGGCAATGCTGGCCGGCGCAGTGAGCTTCATGCCCGGCGGCCTCGGCGGCGCGGAGGCGGTAATGGTCGGGCTGCTGGTCTGGAAAGGCATGAACAGCGCCGACGCCGTGGCCGCCACCGTACTGATTCGGCTGGCGACGCTGTGGTTCGCCGTGGCCATCGGCGCGGTGATGCTGGTCAGGCTCAAAGGCGAGGCATCGGCGCCTCGGGTTCAACCGATTCAATAACGCTTTTCGACGGGATTAAGGGACAGGAGTGCAAGTCATGGTGGCAGCAGTACGTTATCGAGCGTTGTTTGGCATTCCCCTGTTGCTGGCGGTGGCCGCCGTCCTCTGGAGTTTTC
This sequence comes from Pseudomonas sp. PS02290, assembly GCF_029960075.1. Taxonomy (NCBI): domain Bacteria; kingdom Pseudomonadati; phylum Pseudomonadota; class Gammaproteobacteria; order Pseudomonadales; family Pseudomonadaceae; genus Pseudomonas; species Pseudomonas sp. PS02290. The sequence goes on along the minus strand of NZ_JASCOY010000048.1, from coordinate 34,627 downwards.
TGGCCTCCAGCGGGCCGATTCAGTGGATGGACAATGGCATCTTCATCGCCGACGCCTCGCAGGGCCGCTACTTCAGCGAAACCCTCGGGCCGCTGGATCACCCGTTGTACCTGTTCGTCACCACGGCGCTGTTCGCGAATTTCGGCCCGTTGGTGCTGAGCTTCATGAACTCGATGCTGCTGATCCCGCTGGGCTGGGCGATCTTCCGTCTAGCCAAGGGCGTCGGCGCCACGTCGCAGCAGGCCTTGCTGGCGATTGCCGCTGCGGTGTTATGCCATTGCGTGTTCTGGGTCTCGACCAAGGCCGAGGTTTACCTGCTGCACACGCTGCTGGTGACCCTGGCGTACATGGTGCATTTTCGCGATAAATCGCGTCTGGGCCTGCTCACCGCGTTGTTCGTCATCGGCATCCTCACCGGGCTGGCTGCGGCCATTCATCAACTGACGTTCATCGTGCTGTTCCCGCTGTATGTGCAACTGGTGTGGCAGCACAGGACGCGGGTTCTGGTGACGATTCCGGGGTTTGTGCTGGGCTTTGCGGTGGCGATTCCCGGTGTTCTGCAGGAGATGCAGAACGGCCTGAGCCTGATTGATATCGGCCATCGTTACCTGATCGGCATCCCCGACAACCCCACCGAGCAAAGCTGGCAGGGCTCGCTGTTTCGCTTCGACGACATGTGGCACGAAAAGAACTCGGTGGCGCTGCTGATGCTATCGTTGCTTGGCCCGCAACTGGTGGCGCTGGTGCTGTTCCCCAGAAGCCGGCGCCTGCGACTGTTGTGGTGCGCGGCGGTGCTGAACTTCATCTTTGCGGTGTCGTACAACGTCACCGATCGCTTCACGTTTTTCCTGCCGGGTGCGGTGCTGTTGAGCATCATCGGCGTGATCCATGTGCAGGCGTGGCTGGCGCGTCGCAAGGCCGCCGTGGTCGCTTACGCGCTGCCCTTCAGCGGCCCGGTGACCATTCTGGCGGTGTACGCGATTTACGCCGGCGGCGCCGTTGCGCTGCCGACCCACAAGGAAGCGCTGCCGTTCCGTGACGATATCCATTACTTCATGGCGCCGTACCTGCGGGATCGCTCGGCGGAAGCCTTCGTGCACAGTTACGAACAATCGGCTCCGGAAGGCGCGCTGATCGTCGCCGACTGGACGCCCAACGGTGCGCTGCGCTCGGCGCAGGCCAGCGGGTTGCTCAAGGGGCGAGCGATAGCGCTGTGTGAAGGCGCACAGGACATCGAGTCGTATCTGAACGGCCCCGGGGCGTTCCTGGCGCGGACCAGCTACTGCTCGAGCATTTCCGATCGCTTTGATCTGCAGACGTTGGCGGTGGGATACGAGCTGCGCGCGAAATAGCCAAACCTGAGTGATCGTGGATGACCGTTCGTCGGGACGAATGCACCTCTTGCATTCCCCGACTGACCAATAGGTATCCATGACAACAAAGGGATTCACATCATGATCAAGACAAAATTGACTGCCCTGACACTCGCTGGCCTGATGGCTGTTGCTACTGGCTCCGCATTTGCAGGTTCCACAGGCCCGACCGATCCGATCGACAAAAACGGTCCTAAGCCAAGCACCTCCACCAGCGGTCAGAGCAGCGACGGCAGCTCGCCAGGCACGTCGACCCCAGGCACCAAAGGTATGGGCAGCACCAACGGCACCAACCGCACCGACGCTGATGGCGGTGGCATGACCAACGGCAACGGCATGGGCGGCAGCGGCGGCGGTACTGGCGGTGGCGCAAGCGGGTCCAGCGGCAGCAAGTAATCGCTGTTGTGCTGACCGTGTGCCCTTGAGCGCGATTGCGCCGGGGCGACGCTGAATACGATGAAGGGCCGAATGTGATTCGGCCCTTTTTTTGTTTCCGGGGATCAGCCATTGGTCCCGTGATCTTCTGGGCAATTGGACGTAGCCGCGTTGCATCGGCGGGCTTAGCGTAGTGGTCATCAATTGCTGCCGGACGATCTGCTCATGAACCCCCTCAATCCACTCACCGCCCCGCTCTGCTGGCTGGCCTTTGCCGGCTTGCTGTCCGTGGGGAGCATCCAGGCCCACGATGCCGAGCAGGAAAAGGTCACCGTGCTGGAAGAGCACCCGATGCTCAATGCACCGGGCAAAAAAGCTATGGTCCTGACCGTCGATTACACGCCGGGCCAGGCCTCTATCGCCCACAGCCACAGCCACAGCGGCAGCGCGATCGCTTACGTGCTGGAAGGCGAAGTGATCTCGAGAGTCAACGACGGCAAGGCGAACACCTTTAAGGCGGGCCAGACGTGGTACGAGCCGGCTGGCTCCAAACACTACGAATCGCGAAATGCCAGCGCCACCCAGCCTGCGAAGTTGCTGGTGTTCATTCTGCTGGACGACAAGGCCGACATCCTCACACCCCTGCCGAAGTGATGCCGCTGTCCCGTGGGACCGGCTTTAGCCGGGAAGGCGCCGGCCGTCACACCGCTGGATTTGATGGCGTTCAAACCGGCCTCTTCCCGGCTGAAGCCGGTCCTACGATGAGATCGCACGCAATCAGTGGGACCGGCTTTATCCGGGAAGGCGCCGGGCGTCACACCGCAAAAGCCGGCAGAGAAACCCGAGGCTAAATTTTCCGCCGCCGCTGTCGATACGCTATTCGTAGAGCCCGAAATGTCGGGTCGGACCGGATCAGTGAAAGGCACAGGTATGTACACAAACATTTTTCTGCTGGTAGAGCATGGCCGCGATCAAGGTGAAGTTTCTGTTTTGGGCTGGTTTGATGACGAACGCGCCGCGCAGGACACCGCCGAGGCCATGGAGTGGAAAGCGTATCGCGATGAAGCCAAGCGTCATCACCAGTGGTCGAGTCAGCCCTTGCTGCCGCCGGACCAGAATCCTCATCGACGATTCTGGGTCAAAGGCATTTCCAAATTCAGCCACACTCCGGCACCCCGTTCGTGGGCGGTGCATTGATCCCTGTTGAGCAGAAACTCAGCGCAGCGGGCACCGCCAAGGTGCCCCGCTTCTCGCAATGTCCAGCTCCTCGACCTGTGTGACATCGCGGGGATTGCCTAGCGGTTTTTTTGGGTATTGATGAAGTTCAGAAAATCCTGGGAGGGCAATGCTTTCGAGTACAGCCAACCTTGAGCGTAGTCCACCTTATGCGTTCGCAGGTAATCTGCTTGATGGGGGCTCTCGACCCCCTCGGCAACAATGTCCAGACCCAGTGTTTTAGCCATTGCAATAATATGCGTCACCACCGAGCTGGACGCTGAAGACTTATCGATGGCGTCCACGAAAGATTTATCTATCTTGAGCACATTGACAGGAAGGCGCTCCAGATATTGCAAACTGGAGTACCCCGTACCAAAGTCATCGATTGCTATCTTGAACCCCAGCGCCCGAGCTCTTTCAAGTGTCGCGACGGCCGATTCAACATCAATGAAGCCTCGCTCAGTTGCCTCTATCCATATTTGATTGTTGTCAATCATGGAGCCTTTCAATGCATGATCAAGCGTGTCAAGAAAACGCCCGGATTTAAGATCATCTGCACATATGTTGATGGCGACATGAAGATGACGGTTATCTCGTAGAAGTTGCGCCATGTCTCTGACGACGCCCTGGATGACTTGGTCAGTGATGGGCAAAATCAGCCCTGTTTCTTCAGCCAGCGGAATGAACTGATCAGGGGCCACAACCGTTCCGTCCGGCCTCAGCCATCGGACCAACGCCTCGGCCCCTGTACATTGTTCTGTTTCAAGATCAATGATCGGTTGATAGTGAACAGTGAACTCCCGCTGGGCGATTGCGATTTGCATCTCCGCCATCGGCGAGAGTCTGATGCGCATGATTCGGATGACGGATAGCACGACGACGAAACCGATACCTATGCCAATCGGCAGCATCCAGGCCAGCTCGCTGTAAAAGCTTGTGTCGACGCTGGTAATGGGCTCCATCACAAGCGCGGACCAGTCGTCCTGAGTGGAAGCCGCATGGAGATAGTCTTTATTATTTCGATCGTGACTTGATGCAAGTCGGGAGATCGTCTTCTCATCCGCGCCCTGAGAGACATTCACTAACTGGCCTTGGTAAAAAACCCCGAGCTGCATTCGATCATCCAGAATGATGTCGCTCAGCCTTTCTGCATTTATAAGTACGTTGTAGGCACCACGATGGATGATCGTAATCGGCTGGATCCCATGGTCACGCGGGATGAGGCGAACATTGATTTTATAGCCGCCCGCATCGGTATAGGTCGACGTCGTCGATCCAGACAGTATCGACGTGACTCCCCATGAGGTACAAGCAAGCGACCCTTGCTCAAGATAATCAATTTCTTCCACCGCACGGGTGTTCACGGTCGCTTTTCGCATCAACGAAATATGCTCGGGAGAGCACGGAGTTCCGGACCAGTTCTCCATGTCCGATATAACGCCAAGTCCTTGCTGCAATGACAAACTAATGTTTTTGAGTGCTCGCTCGGAGTAGGTCTCCAAATGCGTTCGTTCTTTGGCCAGGGCCCTTTCCCAGGAAATGTAAGCCATCGTTATCATGGGCAAAACAGCCCCTATCAGCCCTGACAGGGTGGCTATTATGATGACTCTTGATTTACGCATTCCCTTGCCTCAAAAAATGGACTCATCCTTTCCCGATGATCATGACCTGGCGTTCGGAGTGTGATTTATCCTGGACTACCGGGCAAGGAGGCGCGGAAGGTTTTGCCACCCGAACACTTCGCGCCGACGTTCTTTCTGCGCTCTCAATGCAAAACGGAAAAACGCTGACGTTCGGGCCCGCCACACATCACCTCTCGAAAACCGAGACGCCACCCACGCTCTGGACGGACATCAACCACCTGGGATAGCGTGCGCCTCCAACGAAACTCAAAGTGCCCACCCCATGACCGACCGTCAACTCATCGTCCCGGACGAAATGCGTCTACTCGCCGAGCGCGCGGGCTATGCCCCTGCCGTCAAGGTCGGCAAAACGCTTTACTGCGCCGGTCAGGTCGGTCGCACCCCTGAGCTGACAGTCATCGAAGACCCGGAGCAGCAATTCCTGGCCGCGTGGGAAAACCTGCGGCTCGTGCTGGCCGCTGGAGGATGCACCTTCGAAGACGTCGTCGACCTGACGACCTACCACGTCGATCTGCACCGTCACATGCCCGTGTTCAGGGAGGTGAAGGACAAGGTCTTCCCCCGGGGCACCTGCGCGTGGACCTGCCTCGGCGTCAGCGAACTGGCCAGGCCGGGACTGCTGGTGGAAATCAAGTGCGTGGCGGTGCAGCGCTGATCATCAGCGGCGTGGCCAGTGTGAGCGACGCGCAGGCGCATCGGCTTCGGGAAACCCAGGCTGATGCGTCAGTTATCCCGACGCTTCAGCCTGCCATTCACCCTCAGCGCGCGGTGATCTTCCACGCGCGGTGGATTTTGCCGTTGCGTGCAAAGTCCGGGTCGACGGTGTGCTGGGTGATCTCCTCCACCGCATAACGCTCCACCAGCGTCTCTTCGAGCTGGAATTTGCGGAAGTTATTGGAGAAATACAGCACGCCGCCCGGCGCCAGACGCGCCATAGCCAGGTCGATCAGTTGAACCTGATCGCGCTGGACGTCGAACACGCCTTCCATGCGCTTGGAGTTGGAGAAGGTCGGCGGGTCGATGAAGATCAGGTCGTACTCTTCGCGACTGGCCTCCAGCCACACCATCACGTCGCCCTGCTCCAGACGATTCTTGTCCGAGAAGCCGTTCAGCGACAGGTTGCGACGCGCCCAGTCCAGGTAGGTTTTCGACAGATCGACACTGGTGGTGCTGCGCGCGCCGCCCTTGGCTGCGTGCACGCTGGCGGTCGCGGTGTAGCAGTAGAGGTTGAGGAACCGCTTGCCCGCCGCTTCGCGCTGGATCCGCATGCGCATCGGCCGGTGATCGAGGAACAGGCCGGTGTCCAGGTAATCCGTGAGGTTGACCAGCAGCTTCACCCCGCCTTCGTTGACCTCGTTGAATTTGCCCTGGGCGCTCTGGCGCTCGTACTGCTTGGTGCCGCTCTGGCGTTCGCGCCGCTTGACCACCACGCGGCTCTTATCGATGCCCAGTGCCTGAGGAATGGCCGCCAGCGCATCGAACATGCGGATCGAAGCCTTTTCCGGATCAATGGACTTCGGCGCCACATACTCCTGAACATGGACCCAGTCGTGGTACAGGTCGATGGCCATGGCGTATTCGGGCATGTCCGCATCGTAGACGCGGTAGCAATCGATGCCTTCGCGCTTGACCCACTTGCTCAACGCCTTGACGTTCTTCTGCAGGCGATTGGCGAACATCTGCCCGCCTTCGCTCAGGCGCGGTTGCTCGATGACCGGCGCGGGGGCCGGCGTCGGCTTGATCGGGTTGCCATTCTTGTTGTACTGGCGCTCCTGCGGCTCGTCCGGCGCCTGATCGTAGGCGGCTTGCTCACGCTCGGCCTGACGCTGCTCCGGGGTGCGACGCTCGCCGGTGACGAACTGATCCGGCAGCACTTTGATCAACAACAGCTTGCACGGCAGTGCGCCGTTCCAGAACGCGTACTGCTTGTGGCTGCGAATGCCCATGCGCTTGCCCAGGTCAGGCGCACCGGTGAACACCGCCGCTTCCCAGTTCAGGCAGGCCTGACGCAGGCGCTCGCCGAGGTTCTGGTAGAGATACAACAGGCTGGCTTCGTCACCGAGACGCTCGCCGTACGGCGGGTTGCAGATGACCAGACCGGTCTGGTTCTGATCGGGACGCGGCTCGAAGGTCGCCACTTCGCCCTGGTAGATCTTGATCCACTCGCTCAGGCCGGCGCGCTCGACGTTGTTGCGGCCCGGCTGGATCAGACGCGGATCGGCTTCGTAACCCCGAATCCACAGCGGCGGCTTCGCCAGACCCGCTTGCGCACGCTCCAGCGCTTCGTCATGCAGCTTGCGCCAGATCGCCGGCACGTGGCCCAGCCAGGCGGAGAAACCCCAGCGCTCGCGCTTGAGGTTGGGCGCGATGTCGGCGGCAATCATCGCCGCTTCGACCAGGAAAGTACCCACGCCGCACATCGGGTCAGCCAGCGCGCCGCCTTCAGCGGCAATGCGCGGCCAGCCGGAACGGATCAGGATCGCGGCGGCCAGGTTTTCCTTGAGCGGCGCGGCGCCTTGCTGCAGACGGTAGCCGCGCTGGTGCAGGCTATGGCCGGAGAGGTCCAGGGACAGAATCGCTTCGCCGCGGTCCAGACGCAGGTGCACGCGCAGGTCCGGGTTGAGCTTGTCCACCGACGGGCGTACGCCGTCTGCCGTGCGCAGGCGGTCAACGATGCCGTCCTTGACCTTCAATGCGCCGAAATGGGTGTTGTCGATGCCCGAACCGTGGCCGCTGAACTCCACGGCCAGCGTGCCTTCCGCTTCCAGATGGTCAGCCCACTCGATGTCATGCACGCCGTGGTAGAGGTCCTCGGCATCTTTCATCGGGAAACGCTTGAGCACCAGCAGCACCCGGTTGGCCAGACGTGACCACAGGCACAGCCGGTAGGCGGTTTCCATGTCGGCGGTGCCGCGGATGGCGGAAGTATGTTCGCGGGTTTCCTCGAGACCGAGGGCGGTGGCTTCCTCCGCCAGCAAGCCTTCGAGGCCTTTTGGGCAGGTGAGGAAAAGTTCGTAACGGTCCGACATGAGTATTCCAGAGCCTAAGGCCATAGCGGCCGGACAACGCATTGTCCGGCCCGATTCCAACAGACGCCTTTCAAGGAGGACGCCTGCGCGGCACACAGTTTGTGCCTGTCCCTCGCACCGATACATTTCGAGTGCGACGGTCCGCCAGCGCATCAACGCCGACGTTTTGATGTTAAAAAACCACTATTCAGCACGACGGTGGCTGCAATAAAAAGTCACATCGCCGACCCTTCGTCGTTTTTCCACTGACCGCAAACGGCCAGCACTCTCAATTGCGAAACACTTGCACTGCCACGTGAAAGCCCCGGTTCAAAGGGGCCCTCTTACAAAACTGCGCTGAAACGCGTCAGCGCTTATGGTCGTAATGCCTGAATGGTTACGTTCTTATGACAAAACGATCATTCACAGCGTATGCCTCATTGGTTAGAAATCACCCAAGGTCATCGCCGCAACGGCGGTGGCCGCAAGCCCGCGACGCCGGCAGCGGGCTGCTAACGGCAGAGGATTTTCTGCCGGACCTCAACCTGAGGTCTCCAGGGACATTACAGTCAACAAACGAGGGCAACACCCTATGAGAAGACTTAAGCGTGATCCGATGGAAAGAGCATTTTCGCGCGGATACCAGTACGGCGTATCCGGTAAATCCCGTGAGCTTTGCCCATTTACTCTACCGTCAGTGCGTCAAGCCTGGATCAATGGCTGGCGAGAAGGACGCGGCGACAACTGGGACGGTATGACCGGCACTGCGGGCATTCACAGACTCAACGAACTTCACGCGGTCGGCTGACGCCACCCTCACGTTACAGCCTGACCTAAAGCTTCTTCGACATTCCTGATCGCTTCATCATGACCACGCACGCCCCACCCGGGCGGCGGGCTAAAGCCCAAGAGGGGTTCCAGTCGGAACCCCTCTTTTCGTTAACGCCACTAGCGATCAGACCGCTTGGCGAGTCATCGCTGCGATCGCGTCCACCGACTCGCGAATCAGCGCCGGCCCTTTATAGATAAAGCCCGAATAAATCTGCACCAGACTCGCCCCCGCCGCGATCTTCTCGGCTGCGTGCCTGCCTTCGGTGATGCCGCCAGCGGCAATGATCGGCAAGCGCCCACCCAACTCACCCGCCAGCACCTTGACGATGTGCGTGCTCTGCTCGCGCACCGGCGCGCCCGAAAGCCCGCCCGCTTCGTCACCGTGGGGCAAACCCTCGACGCCCTTGCGGCTGAGGGTGGTGTTGGTCGCGATCACCGCGTCCATCCCCGATTCCAGTAACGCGCTGGCGACCAGCACGGTCTCTTCGTCGCTCATGTCCGGGGCAATCTTGATCGCCAGCGGCACGCGTTTGCCGTGGATCAGCGTCAGCGCTTCCTGACGCACCCGCAGGGCTTCGAGCAGTTGCTTGAGCGAATCGCCGAATTGCAGGCTGCGCAGTCCCGGCGTGTTGGGCGAGCTGACGTTGACGGTGATGTAACTGGCGTGGGCGTACACCTTGTCCAGGCAAATGAGGTAGTCATCCACGGCGCGCTCGACCGGCGTGTCGACGTTCTTGCCGATGTTGATGCCCAGCACGCCGTTGTACTGCGCGGCCTGCACCCGGCTCACCAGATGGTCGACGCCCAGGTTGTTGAAGCCCATGCGGTTGATGATCGCCTGGGCGTGGGGCAGACGGAATACGCGCGGTTTTGGATTGCCCGGCTGCGGGCGCGGCGTGACCGTGCCGATCTCGACGAAACCGAAGCCCAGTTGGGCGAAGCCGTCGATGGCCGCGCCGTTCTTGTCCAGCCCTGCCGCCAGCCCGACCGGGTTGGGGAAGCGCAGGCCCATTACGGTCACCGGCAACTGCATCGGCGCCTTGTTGAACAGGCCGTTGAGCCCCAGACGCCCGCCCGCTCCGATCAGGTCAATGGACAGATCGTGGGAGGTTTCCGGGGAGAGTTTGAACAGTAACTGGCGGGCCAGGTTATACATGGGCGGGGGCGGCTCGATTGCGGCTGGGATCAGCGGCGGATTATAAACGCCGGTGCGGGCGAAGCGCGAGGCATGTCGAGAACTTTGCTTACAACCTCGGCTCCCGCTGGCATATGGCTTGCTTAGTGCCTATATCGACTCGATCCAATGGCGGAGCGAGACACAGGACAACGACGTCGCTGGCGCCCCGGTTCGATCGGGGCGAGGCGGCGTTTTTTTTGGACGATTGGCAGCGCTGACCAGCGCGTCGGCCTCCACGCGGAATGGCACTCATGAATGACACGCTTACACCCTCGCTGGCCTGGGTCAACGGCAGCGATGCACCGGAACTGACCAGTGTCGACCTCGGCTTCATGGCGCTGACCGACAGCGCCTCACTGATCGTCGCCGCGACCCAGGGCTTCGCTCAGCCCTATGGCCTGCACATCAACCTGCACCGGCAGACATCGTGGGCCAACCTGCGCGACAAACTGGTCAGCGGCGAACTTCACGCCGCCCACAGCCTTTACGGTCTGGTCTATGCCGTGCAACTGGGGCTGGCCGGGCCGGCAAAAAACATGGCCGTGCTGATGGGGCTGAACCAGAACGGCCAGAGCATCAACCTGTCGAGGGCGCTGCAGGATGCCGGCGTGACCACTCCTGAGGCACTCGATCGGCGCACGCACCAATGCGACTCAAAACTGACCTTCGCTCAAACCTTCCCCACCGGCAATCATGCGTTGTGGCTGTATTACTGGCTCGCGAGCCAGGGCATTCATCCGTTGCGCGACGTCGACAGCGTGGTGGTGCCACCGCCGCAGATGGTCGAGCACTTGCAGGCCGGGCGCATCGACGGCTTTTGCGTCGGTGAGCCGTGGGGTGCCAGCGCGGTTCAGCAGAACCTGGGTTTCACCCTGGCGACCTCCCAGGCCATCTGGCCGGATCACCCGGAAAAGGTGTTGGCGTGCAGCCTGGAATTTGCCGAGCAGTACCCGAACACGGCGCGAGCGCTGGTGATGGCGGTGCTTGAAGCCAGCCGTTTCATCGAAGAGAGCACCGACAACCGGCGCAGCACCGCGCAGCTGCTCAGCGCCGCCGAGTACGTGAATGCACCGGTCGGCGCCATCGAATCCCGGCTACTGGGCGAGTACGACGACGGGCTCGGCAACCGATGGCACGACCACCACGCGATCCGCTTCCATGGCGACGGTCAGGTGAACATGCCCTGGCTGTCCGACGGCATGTGGTTCATGACCCAGTTCCGCCGCTGGGGTTTGCTCCGCGAAGACCCGGATTATCTCGACGTCGCCCGCAGCGTCCAGCAGCTCGACCTGTACCGCGAGGCCGCCGACGCACTGGGCATCGCCGTCCCGCCGTCGCCGATGCGCAGCAGCCAGTTGATCGACGGCAAAATCTGGGACGGCAGCGACCCGGCGCGTTACGCCCGCAGCTTCAAGCTGCACGCGCTGGCCGATGCCGCCCTCGTTCATGCTGATCGCTGAGGAGACGCCAAGATGCTGCGAATCCTGTTGATCAACGACACCCCCAAAAAGGTCGGGCGCCTGAAAGCGGCGCTGACCGAGGCCGGCTTCGAGGTCATAGACGAATCCGGGCTGATCATCGACCTGCCCGCCCGAGTCCAGGCCGTGCGCCCGGACGTGATCCTCATCGACACCGAATCGCCGGGCCGTGACGTGCTGGAGCAAGTGGTGCTGGTGACCCGCGATCTGCCGCGCCCCATCGTGATGTTTACCGACGAGCACGACCCGGTCGTGATGCGTCAGGCGATCAAGTCCGGGGTCAGCGCCTACATCGTCGAAGGCATTCACGCACAGCGCCTGCAGCCGATTCTGGACGTGGCCATGGCCCGCTTCGAAAGCGATCAGGACCTGCGCGCGCAACTGCATGCCCGCGACCAGCAACTGGCCGAACGCAAGCGCATCGAAACGGCCAAGGGCCTGCTGATGAAGATGAAGCAGTGCAACGAAGAAGAGGCCTACACCCTGATGCGACGCCAGGCCATGAGCCGGCAGCAGAAACTGATTCAGGTGGCGGAACAAATCATTGCCATGAGTGAATTGCTGGGCTGAGCCTTTCCTTTTCCGAGCCGCGCGTGCTTGTTTCATCCAGACGGTTTCATCCAGACGGTTTCATCCAGCCCGTCTCTCCAGCCCGCAGCTCGCGGCGCACATTTGGCCCATGTATTGCTAGCTACACATCACAGGTAGCCAACGGCGGTTGCCCACTCACGACAAAGACGTCGCACCCCTTCGCGAAAGCGCACAGGGCTGCGGCGTTTTTCGTTTTTGCCCTGAACACATCGGGGCGGGTGGAGTGCCGGTCTGGTGCTTCGCCTGCGTGACCTGACCCGTAGCGGTGCGAGCGACATCTCCACCGAACACGAATCCCTGCAGATGAGGTGGTAGATGAACACGAGTTTCTGGAAAGCCGGCCATAAACCGACACTGTTCGCAGCGTTCCTGTATTTCGACCTGAGCTTCATGGTCTGGTACCTGCTCGGCCCGATGGCCGTGCAGATTGCCGCCGACCTGCATCTGACCACCCAGCAGCGGGGCCTGATGGTCGCCACGCCGATTCTCGCGGGTGCGGTGCTGCGCTTCATCATGGGCATGCTCGCCGATCAGTTGTCGCCGAAAACTGCCGGGATCATCGGCCAGGTCATCGTCATCACCGCGCTGCTGGGCGCCTGGCAACTGGGCATTCACAGCTATGAACAGGCGCTGCTGCTCGGCGTATTCCTTGGCATGGCCGGCGCGTCTTTCGCTGTGGCCCTGCCCCTCGCCTCCCAGTGGTACCCGCCGCAGCATCAGGGCAAAGCCATGGGCATCGCCGGCGCCGGCAACTCCGGCACTGTATTCGCCGCACTGATCGCGCCCGTCCTCGCCGCCAGCTTCGGCTGGAACAATGTGTTCGGCTTTGCCGTCGCGCCATTGCTGCTGACCCTCATCGCGTTCTCGCTCATGGCGAAAAACGCCCCGGAACGCCCCAAAGCCAAATCCATGGCTGACTATTTCAAAGCCCTGGGCGACCGCGACAGCTGGTGGTTCATGTTCTTTTACAGCGTGACCTTCGGCGGCTTCATCGGCCTGGCCAGCGCCCTGCCCGGCTACTTCAACGATCAATACGGCTTGAGTCCGGTGACGGCGGGTTACTACACCGCCGCCTGCGTCTTCGGCGGCAGCATGATGCGGCCACTGGGCGGCGCCCTCGCCGATCGCTTCGGCGGGATTCGTACGCTGTCGGGCATGTACGCCGTCGCCGCCATCTGCATCGCCGCCGTCGGGTTTAACCTGCCCAGCTCATGGGCCGCACTGGCGCTGTTCGTCGCGGCCATGCTCGGCCTCGGTGCCGGTAACGGCGCGGTGTTCCAGCTGGTGCCGCAACGCTTTCGCAAAGAGATCGGCGTGATGACCGGCCTGATCGGCATGGCCGGCGGCATCGGTGGCTTCCTGCTCGCCGCCGGGCTCGGCGCGATCAAGCAGAACACTGGCGAGTACCAACTGGGCCTGTGGCTGTTCGCGTTCCTTGGCGTGCTGGCCTGGTTCGGCCTGATGAACGTCAAGCGTCGCTGGAGAACCACCTGGGGCTCGGCCGCGGTCACCGCCGCCCGTGTCTAGGCCGTGAGCGTCAATCCGGGGCTGACGCCGGTCGCGCCCACTGCGACCGGTTTGCAACTGCGCGTCGCCGAATTCAGCGCCACCGGGCCGCGGGCGGAGAATCAGGACGCCCTTCGCGTGGTCACTCCCGCTGCAGCGCTCGCGGCCAGCAAGGGCTATCTGTTCGCCCTTGCCGATGGCGTCAGCCAATGCGCCGATGGCGGTCTGGCCTCCCGGGCCACGCTGCAAGCGCTGGCAATGGACTACTACGCGACGCCGGAAACCTGGAGCGTCGCCCAGGCCCTTGACCGCCTGCTGCTGGCACAGAACCGCTGGCTGCTGGCCAACGGCTTGTTGACCACCCTCAGTGCGCTGGTCCTGCGTGGGCGACGATTCACCCTCGCCCATGTCGGCGACTGTCGCGTGTATCGCTGGCACTCAGGGCTGCTGCAGCGAATCAGCCAGGACCACGTATGGGAACAGCCAGACATGCAGCACGTGCTGAAACGCGCGCTGGGCCTGGATCAATACGTGGTCATGGATTACCTGGACGGCGAACTGCGGCCCGGCGAGCGCTTGCTGCTGGTCAGCGACGGGGTCTGGGCAACGCTGGGCGATGACCGAATCGGCTCGATCCTCAACGAACAGGCAGATCTGGACACGGCTGTCCGAACGCTGGTCAATGCCGCACATCTGTCCGGCAGCGCCGATAATGCCAGCGCCTTGCTGATCCAGGTGGATCAGTTGGGCTCGGACAGCTTGGGTGAAACGCTGCTGCAACTGCAGCAATGGCCTGCCCCACCCCTTCTCAAAGCAGGCCAGATGTTCGAAGGCTGGCAGGTCGAAACGCGCTTGAGCGACTCGCGACAGTCCCTGCTCTTCCGCGTACGCGACAGCCAGCAGCAACCGTGGCTGCTGAAGACGCTGCCGCCCTCACGGGTTGACGAGGCCGGCGCGGCAGAGGCCTTGTTGCTCGAAGAATGGTTCCTGCGTCGCGTTGCGGGTCGCTTCTTTCCCGAGCTGCACCCGCTCGGCCAGCGCCAGCATTTGTATTACGTGATGCGCGAGTATGCCGGCCAGACCCTGGCTGAGATCTTCGCTCAGGAAGGACCGATGGCGCTGTCGCCGTGGCTGAGTCTGGCCAAGGAGTTGATCGCTGCCGTTGGTCTGCTGCACCGGCGCAACATCATTCACCGCGACATCAAGCCGGAAAATCTGCTGCTCGAGCAGGCGGGAGGTTTGCGCGTCCTGGATTTCGGGCTCGCCTACAGCCCGGGTCTGTCAGTGGATCAAGGCGGCGACGTGCCCGGTACGCCCAGCTTTATGGCGCCTGAAGTCTTTGAAGGCGCAGAACCCTGCCCGGGTTTCGACCTGTATGCCGCCAGCGTCACGCTGTATTTCCTGCTGACCGGTCATTACCCCTACGGCGAGATCGAGCCCTTCCAGCGCCGCCGCTTTGGCAAACCGCTGTCGGTCAGTCGTTACCGACCGGATGTCCCGGAGTGGCTGGAGCAGCATCTGCAACGCGCGCTGCTGGCTGATCCGCTAAAGCGCTTCGAGACTGCGGAGCACTGGCTCGTGCATTTTCAACAGGGCGAACTTTCGCCGCTGGATAAACGCACTGTCCCACTGCTGGAGCGCGAGCCGCTCAAGGTTTGGCGCGCAATTGCGCTGATGTCGCTGCTGATCAATCTGGTTTTGTGGGGTTTGCTGCTCAAACGCTAGTCTGGACTTAGTCGTTCAAGGGCATCTGCTTAGATGGATCCAGGTTCATCTCTGTCTATTCGCTTAGACGATCAGACCGGGAATGAATGGGGACGAGAGGAGGTTAAATCGCAGGCAAAGAAAAACCCGGCCGGAGCCGGGTTTTCCGTGAAGCGAGGCTAATTACTTAGCTTGGGCTTCTACTTGTGCTTCTACGCGACGGTTTACAGCGCGGCCAGCGTCAGTTGCGTTGTCAGCAACTGGGCGGGTTTCACCGTAGCCAACCGAGTTTACGCGGTTAGCGCCAACACCGTACTGGTTAACCAGAACTTGCTTAACGGCGTTTGCACGACGCTCGGACAGCTTCTGGTTGTAAGCGTCAGGACCGACGGAGTCAGTGTGACCTTCAACAGTGGTGGTGGTTTGTGGGTACTGCTTCATGAAGTCAGCCAGGTTCTTGATGTCGCCGTAGCTGTTTGGCTTCACAACCGACTTGTTGAAGTCGAATTTAACGTCCAGCTCAACGCGTACGACTTCAGCAACAGCTGGGCAGCCGTTAGCGTCAACAGTCACGTTTGCTGGGGTGTCAGGGCACTTGTCAACGTTGTCGCAAACGCCGTCGTTGTCGCTGTCGGAGCACACTTCAGCTACTGGAGCCGGTGCTGCTTCAACTTTCTTCGAACCGCCGCCGAAGTTCACACCGATACCGACGCTTGGCGCCCACTCGGTGTCGCCTTGGTCGATGTTGTACTGAGCTTCAACGCCAGCACGGGCATAGAAGTTGTCAGTGAAGTACAGCTTGGCACCGCCGCCGATGTTGGCGAAGGTGGAGCGGTTACGACCGTTGCTGCCGTTCTGATCGATGCTCTGATCGGAGAAACCAGCCGAAACGTATGGACGCAGCATGTCGCCCGGGTTGTTGAAGTGGTACAGAGCGTCCAGAGCGGTGTTCGCGCCCTTGATGTTCTGGCCATTGTCGCTACGGACGTTGTGCACTTCGTCATAGCCCAGACGCAATTCAACGTCGTCGGTCAGGAAGTAGCCAACAGAACCGCCGAACAGGTTGCCGTCGTTTTTGAAATTACGAGCGCTGTCGAACTGTTCTTTCTTGGCGAAGCCTTCGATTTCGACTGCGCCTTGGCCTTGAGCCAGAGCGCCGAACGAAGTTGCGGCAACAATAGTACCAATGGCCAAGCCCAAGGTGTTTTTCAGTTTCATCCGTTAAATCCCCATCTGGTGATTGTAAAGCAGTCCCCCTTAGCGAGAGACAACTCGTCGGCAAGTCTATCAGAACTTGCCTGCTCGTTAGAGATATTTGCACCGAGTTAAGTTTCGGTAACGCCTGCAAATTTCTCACGTAATTTATCAAGTGCCCGTTTGTAACGCATTTTCGTGGCACTCAGGCCCATGTGCATGATGTCAGCGATCTCCTGAAATTCCAGCTCTGCGACAAATCGTAGCACCAGAATTTCCCTGTCGATCGGATTCACATGCACAAGCCAACGATCAAGCCCGCCCTTTTCTTCTGGTTTCGGCGTCTTTTCTTCCGACGCTTCCTCGAGGGGGTCAAGACTCAAAGCGTCCAGCAACCGACGCTTTCGCCGCTCCTTCCTGTACTGCGTGATGCATTCGTTGTACGTGATGCTGTAGAGCCAGGTTTTGAACTTCGATTTACCCTCGAAGTTCTTCAAGCCATACAACACCTTAAGCATCACTTCCTGACAGACATCGTCAGCATCGCGATCGTTCCCCAGATACCGTGCGCAGACGTTAAAAAGTGTCCGCTGGTAACGACGCATCAGCTCTTCGTAGGCACGCGTCACATGAAACAGCTCGGCGTGCGAACGCGCAACCAGCTCCTCATCGGAGAGCTCGCGTGGGTCGTAGCGCAGAGAGGGCGTTTGAACGTTATTCAAAACAAGTCGTGCCGACAGTCGGGTAGATGTCCGCCGCGTCCGGGAATCGCCCGGGTTTTGCGGCGGCATACATTAGCAGATTCGCCGGCTCAACGGCTGCTCACTCGCTGCTCGAGGAGGATCCGGTTGGACAAAGACACCAACTCGCCTTCCTCGGTCAGCAGGGTGGTCTTCACCGTGCCAATTTCTTCGATCTGCCCTTCGACCTCACCCACACGCACTTGTTGCCCTACCTGGTACAGCTCACGTACATAAATTCCTGCCAGGATCTGGCTCGCGATTTCGCGGCTTCCCAGGCCCATGGCCAGCGCAACGGCCAGACCAACGGTAATCAATCCGATAACAATAACGTGGTTCAGCAGGTCGGTTTTGACCTCCAGCTGACTGATCGCCACCGAAATACTGATGATGATCACCAGCCACTGAGCGATTCGCCCCAGGCCGGCCGAGTAATCCAGGCCCACCCCTTCGGCAGCGCCCCGCACAATACCGTTGACCAACTGCGCCAGCAAGACACCCACCAGCAACACTAGCGCGGCGCCGAACACCTTCGGCAGGTACAGCGCGAGCATGTCCAGAGTCGCCGAGACCCGCTCCAGCCCCAGCGATTCTGCCGCCGACACCAGAAAAATCAAGAGCACGAACCAATAAACGATCTTGCCGATCAGGGTCGAAATCGGGACCTGAATGCCCGCGCGGCTGATCAGCTTGGTCAAACCGGTGCCGCCCATCAGGCGATCCAGACCGAGTTTGGCCAACAACTTCGAAAGCAGGGTGTCGAGCAGCTTTGCCACCACGAAACCCAAAAGCACTACGACCAGCGCGCCGAACAGATTCGGGATGAAATTCGCGACTTTAGTCCACAGCGCAGTCATTGCGGTAACCAGGCTCTGCGTCCAGAGATCCAATTCCATATTCAATCAGCCTTGTCTTGTACACCGGTCCCGGCAAACGCAGTACCGGTACCTTTCGCCTTGCGGCGGGAAACGGGTGAAACGTGGGCGGAGCCGTTATTCACGGCAATCATCAAAGCCTGCGTGCAACGACCCAGAAGACTGAACAGATCACCGGCGCCGACCTGACGGTTGGCGGTCTTCAACACTCGGCCCAGAACGGCATCATCGTCCCGGCTGCTGGACGAAGCGTTGAGCATGTCGCGCAGTGATTCTTCAAACGGGTCGTGCATAGGCACCTCACGCAATATCACTGAAAGACGCAGCCAATTCTGCCTGAGTCACACGACACACATGAACGCCTTCCGATTTTTCATCCTCACACCCAGCGCAAACGCTTGAACAGCCACATCTGGCCGACGGCCACAATGAGCATCAGGCCGCAGGCATACACAAATCCGTAGGGATTTTCCGACCCCGGGATGCCCCCCACGTTGATCCCCAACAAACCGGTCAGGAAGCTCATCGGCAGGAAGATGCCGGTGATGACTCCAAACCGATAGACGGTCCTGTTCATGCGCTCGTTGCGGCGTCTGTCTTCGGCCTCAAGCACAAGCCCCACGCGCTCTTTGGTCAGTTCCAGCTCTTCGAGATAGCGTGTCAGGCTGTTGTTCAATTCGTTCCAGTAATCGGCGTCATCCTCCAGAAACCACGGCATCTTGCTGCGCGTCATCTGGGCGTAGATCTCCCGTTGCGGCGCCAGGAACCTTCGCAGCCCCGCCGCTCGCCGGCGGATGTGCACCATGTTGCCGTGCTCGGGCAGATACCGCTCGTCGGCATCTATGCGTTCTTCCATGTCATCGACCAGTTCGGTCAGCTCGCTGACCACAGCCTGAACCTTGTCGGTCAGAAACTGAGCCAGATACAGCAGCAATTCGGACGCGGTTTTCGGGCCCTTGCCCTCATTCAGTGAAGCGATCAGCTCATCGGTTGCCCTTAGCGAGCGCAATCGCAAAGAGATAACGCGCTGGGTGGCGGCAAAGATGCGTACCGAGACCATGTCTTCCGGTTCGGCGCCAGGGTTCAGGTTGATCCCGCGCAGGAACAGCAACAGCTCGTTTTCGGGCAAGGCCAATAGCCGTGGCCGGGTGTTTTCTTCCAGCATCAGGTCACAAACGAACTCGCTGAGACCGCTGGTCTTGCGCAGCCAGGTCTGGGTCTGCGGATGGCTGCGGTCCCAGTGGAGCCACACACTTTCGTGGGGCTCCAGCTGCAGGCCATCCAGTGCAGTTCGGGGGATTGAACGCGCCCCGCCCTTCCCGTCCAACACAAGGGCATGAACCAGCCCCCACTGCGCGTTTGTTTCGTCGAACATTCGTGTCCTTGCTGAGTGAATGGCTACCAGCGTGAAGAGGGATAAAACCGATCAGTCCGGCATCTTCAGTGCGCTGGGCGAAACGATGATTCCGTTGTTGTCGGCATAGATGAATTCGCCCGGCCTGAACGTCACACCGCCGAAGGTCACCACCTTGTTCAGGTCACCGAGGCCACGCTTTTCGGTCTTGAGCGGGTGACTGGCCAATGCCTGCACACCCAAGTCGGTCTGTGCCAGTACATCGACGTCGCGCACGCAGCCGAAGATCACCATGCCCTCCCAACCGTTTTTCGCTGCTTTTTCGGCAATCATGTCACCGAGCAATGCGCAACGCAGCGAGCCTCCGCCGTCCACGACCAATACTTTTCCGTGGCCAGGCTGTTCGGCCTGCTCGCGCACCAGCGAATTGTCTTCGAAGCACTTGAGCGTGACGATCTCGCCGCCGAATGAATCACGGCCACCAAAGTTGCTGAACATCGGCTCCACCACCTGAACCCGCTTAGGGTAGGCGTCGCACAAGTCCGGGGTGATGTAATGCATGGGTAACTCCTGTCAGGAAAGCTCTGTGATGGGGGAAAACAACTACAAGGATAGACGGCCTGCGTCAACGGCCGACGCTTCAACGGGCTGCATCCTTATATAGCACCTCACACAGAACACACATCTGACCAGCGATTCTCCACCCGGCCATTCAGCCCCGGTGCTGAGTGAGTGCAGCTTATCGCCAAGTCGGCGCCCAAGGAATGGTTGCGCCCGTCACAATCACAGAGTTGCCATCATGTTCAGCGTTGATTCAGCCTCTTCTACAGCCACATGACGGTTCAGCCAGTCCGCTACGCGCGGCCACACCTGGGTTTGCGCGGCTTTGCTGACCAGCATCGGCACGTGGCCGAAGTCTTCGCTGAAACCCTGTTCGCGGCCCAGGACGAGAAACGTCTTGTCTTCGCTGCCGAACCGCTCGAAGAGCTCGTGGCACGCCCATTCCGGGTCCTGATGATCGCCAGCGCCAGCCACGCACAGCAGCGGGACCGTCACCTGTTGCAGCCCGGCCCACCAGTCCTCCTTCTTGTGCCCGAAGCCGCCGAACAGGCTATGCCAGCGCATGCTTTCCAGCAGGACGCCCATGGGCTCGTCTTCCGGGCCGCGCTTGAAACGCGGGCCTGACACGTGCTCGAAGCGTTTAAGCAGCAGCCGTGCCGCCCATTGCAGCGGCGGTACTTTCAGCGGCCAATGGCTTCGGGTGACCTGACTGCCGAACAGAGCCACCGAGGCCGCGTCGTCCGCCGTCAGGTACTGCCCGCCGAATGCTGCAGCCAGGGTCGTGCCGCCCAGGGAGTGGCCGATCCAGTGGGGCGCCTCGCCGGTCTGCTCGCGCACGAACGCCGCGATGGCCGGCAGATCAAAGCGTGCGTAATCGGCCACGCAATTGGTTTTGTACGCACTGTTGCGCGCCGACAGGCCGTGACCGCGCATTTCCGGGATCCACACATCGAACCCGGCACGGGCCAGATACGCGCCCAGGCCGATGCCCTTGGGCGAGTACCAGAAGCGCCGGTTGGAAAAGCTGCCGTGCAGCAGGACCACCGGCACGCCTCGGGCATCCGGTGCAGCCACAAGACCCAGCCGGGTGACGGCGATTTCGACAGTGAAATCCGGGCTGTTGCCGGGCTTCAAACGGTAGACGTCCTCGGTCAGGTCGCCACGACGCTCGGCACTGATCAGGGCCACGGGAAAGAGATGACTGCTGCTTTGCATGGTGCTTCTGCTGGACGCTCTTGGTGGATGGGTGAATGGCGGTTGCGCGGAACAGCAGGTTGACGCTGCCAGCGCACTGAAAATCACCCACAAAAAAGGGCGGATTCGTTAAAAACCGCCCTCTCGGGAAACCGGCCCATGGAAACGGGCCGGCATCTTACTCGATCTGCATCAGGTTGGAGCGTCCTCTTCGGACAGGAAGAACCAGGTTTCCAGTACCGAATCGGGGTTCAGAGAAACGCTTTCGATGCCCTGCTCCATCAGCCATCGCGCCAGATCCGGGTGATCGGACGGGCCCTGGCCGCAGATGCCGATGTATTTGCCGGCCTTGTTGCAGGCCTGAATGGCGTAGGACAGCAGCTTCTTGACCGCAGGATTACGCTCGTCAAATAAGTGGGCGATGATCCCGGAGTCACGGTCCAGGCCCAGGGTCAGCTGGGTCAGGTCGTTGGAACCGATGGAGAAACCGTCGAAGAATTCGAGGAATTCATCGGCCATCAGGGCGTTGGACGGCAGTTCGCACATCATGATCACGCGCAGACCGTTTTCGCCACGGGCCAGACCGTTCTCAGCAAGCAAATCGATAACCTGGCTCGCTTCGCCCAGGGTGCGGACGAACGGCACCATGATTTCGACGTTGGTCAGGCCCATCTCGTTGCGTACGCGCTTAAGGGCACGGCATTCCAGCTCGAAGCAGTCGCGGAAGTTTTCGCTGATGTAACGCGACGCACCACGGAAGCCCAGCATCGGGTTCTCTTCTTCCGGCTCGTACAGCTTGCCGCCGATCAGGTTGGCGTATTCGTTGGACTTGAAGTCCGACAGGCGCACGATGACTTTTTTCGGCGAGAAGGCCGCTGCCAGGGTGCTGATGCCTTCCACCAGCTTCTCGACGTAGAACCCGACAGGGTCGTCGTAACCGGCGATGCGCTTGTCGACGCTTTCCTTGATGTCCTGGGGCAGGTTGGCGTAGTTCAGCAGCGCCTTGGGGTGCACGCCGATCATGCGGTTGATGATGAATTCCAGACGCGCCAGGCCGATACCGGCGTTGGGCAGCTGGGCGAAATCAAACGCGCGATCGGGGTTGCCGACGTTCATCATGATTTTGAACGGCAGGTCAGGCATGGCGTCGACGGAGTTCTGCTTGATGTCGAAGCCCAGCTCACCCTCGAAGATGTAACCGGTGTCGCCCTCGGCGCAGGACACGGTGACGCCCTGACCTTCCTGCAACAGCTCGGTGGCATTGCCGCAACCGACCACTGCCGGAATGCCCAGCTCGCGGGCAATGATCGCCGCGTGGCAGGTGCGCCCGCCACGGTTGGTGACGATGGCGCTGGCGCGCTTCATGACCGGTTCCCAGTCCGGGTCGGTCATGTCTGAGACCAGCACATCGCCGGGCTGGACTTTGTCCATCTCGGACACGTCCTTGATGATCCGCACCTTGCCGGCGCCGATGCGCTGGCCGATGGCGCGGCCTTCCACCAGAACGGTGCCCTTCTCCTTCAGCAGGTAACGCTCCATGACATTGGACGAACTGCGGCTTTTCACGGTCTCCGGACGCGCCTGCACGATGTACAGCTGGCCGTCGTCGCCGTCTTTGGCCCACTCGATGTCCATCGGGCACTGGTAGTGCTTTTCGATGATCATGGCCTGGCGTGCCAGGTTGCTGACTTCCTCGTCGCTGAGGCAGAAACGCGCGCGGTCAGCCAGGTCGACGTCAATGGTCTTGACCGATTTGCCGGCCTTGGCTTCTTCGCCGTAGATCATCTTGATCGCCTTGCTGCCTAGGTTGCGGCGCAGGATCGCCGGGCGACCGGCTTCAAGGGTGTTTTTATGAACGTAGAATTCGTCCGGGTTGACCGCGCCCTGGACGACCGTCTCGCCCAGACCGTAGGCGCCGGTGATGAAAACCACGTCGCGGAAACCGGATTCGGTGTCCAGGGTGAACATGACGCCAGCGGTGCCGGTTTCAGAACGCACCATGCGCTGCACGCCAGCGGACAGCGCCACCAGCTTGTGGTCGAAACCCTGATGCACGCGGTAGGAAATGGCGCGGTCGTTGAACAGCGAGGCGAACACTTCTTTCGCCGCGCGGATCACGTTTTCGACGCCACGGATGTTCAGGAAGGTTTCCTGCTGACCGGCGAAGGAGGCGTCCGGCAAATCTTCAGCGGTAGCGGAAGAGCGCACGGCCACCGCGATGTCCGGGTTGCCCGCCGAGAGCTCGGCGAAGGCGGTGCGGATTTCGGCGTTGAGCTTCTCGGGGAATTCAGCCTCCATGATCCACTGACGGATCTTGGCGCCGGTTCTCGCCAGCTCGTTGACGTCGTCGACATCCAGCGCGTCGAGGGCCCGATGGATCTGATCGTTCAGGCCACTCTGCTCAAGGAAATCACGGTAGGCCTGGGCGGTAGTGGCAAAGCCACCGGGAACGGACACGCCTGCGCCCGCCAGGTTGCTGATCATCTCGCCGAGGGATGCGTTCTTGCCCCCCACGTGCTCAACATCATGTTTGCCGAGCTTATCGAGGGAAACTACGTACTCTACCAAGGTGATCTCTCCACTAACCGGTTATTGTTGGAAATGCTTTGGTGCGGGAATCGCGGCGATTGAAAACGGGTAGACTGCGGCCAGTCATGGCCCGCAAGCCGGCCTATCATATCCACAAATTGTCTTCAGCTTAAGGCCCCGGGGCGCAAATGAAACGATCCGCTTTTTTCATCTCCGATGGCACCGGCATCACCGCCGAAACCCTTGGCCAGAGCCTGCTAGCGCAATTTGAAAACATTACATTCAACAAGTTCACGCGCCCCTATATCGACAGCGTCGAGAAGGCGCGGGCCATGGTGCAGCAAATCAACAAGGCCGCCGAGAAGGACGAAGCCCGTCCGATCATCTTCGACACCATCGTCAATCAGGACATCCGCGAGATTCTCGCGACCTCCGACGGCTTCATGATCGACATCTTCTCGACCTTCCTCGCCCCGCTGGAGCTGGAGCTTAGTTCACACTCGTCGTATTCGGTGGGGAAATCCCACTCCATCGGGCACAACTCCAATTACATGGAGCGGATCGAGGCGGTGAACTTCGCACTGGACAACGACGACGGCGCCAGGACCCATTATTACGACAAGGCCGACATCATTCTGGTGGGCGTGTCACGCTGCGGCAAAACCCCGACCTGCCTGTACATGGCCATGCAATTCGGTATCCGTGCAGCCAATTACCCGCTCACCGAAGACGACATGGAACGCCTGCAGTTGCCTGCTGCGCTGAAGCTGCACCGGGACAAGCTATTTGGCCTGACCATCGACCCCGACCGCCTCACCGCCATCCGCCACGAACGCAAACCCAACAGCCGCTACGCCAGCTACGCCCAGTGCGAGTTCGAGGTGCGCGAAGTCGAGGGCCTGTTCCGCCGCGAAAACATCCCGCACATCAACTCCACGCATTTTTCGGTCGAGGAAATCTCGGCGAAGGTTTTGGTGGAGAAAGGCGTCGAGCGGCGGTTTAAGTAGCTGAGCAGCGGCAAGTTTGAAGCTACAAGCTGCAAGTTGACGGAGTCAGGCCTTGCCGTTCGGTCAGAAGCTGTCACCCGGCACGCGCACCCATCCTTCCATCAATACCCGCGCGCTGCGGCTCATCATGGCTTTTTTGACTTGCCATTCGCCGTCGACCAACACCGCTTCGGCTCCCACGCGCAGGGTCCCGGAGGGGTGGCCGAAGCGCACGGCACTGCGTTCGCCGCCGCCCGCTGCCAGATTGACCAACGTCCCCGGAATCGCTGCCGCCGTGCCAATAGCCACTGCCGCGGTGCCCATCATGGCGTGGTGCAGTTTGCCCATGGACATGGCGCGGACCAGCAAATCTGTGTCTTCGGTTGTGACGCGCTTGCCGCTGGAAGACAGGTATTCCGCGGGCGCGGCCACGAACGCCACTTTGGGTGTGTGCTGACGCGTCGCTGCCTCCTCGACAGTGCCGATCAGCCCCATGCGCACTGCCCCATAGGCGCGGATTGTTTCGAACATGCTCAGGGCTTTCGGGTCGCTGTTGATCGCGTTCTGTAACTCGCTGCCCGTATAGCCGATGTCAGCGGCGTTGACGAAGATCGTCGGGATGCCGGCATTGATCATCGTCGCCTTGAACGTCCCGACGCCCGGCACTTCAAGCTCATCCACCAGATTGCCGGTAGGGAACATCGAGCCGCCAGCGCCCTCCTCGTCGGCGGCCGGGTCCATGAACTCCAGCTGCACTTCCGCCGCTGGGAAGGTCACGCCATCGAGCTCGAAATCGCCGGTTTCCTGCACCGCGCCGTCGGTCATCGGCACGTGGGCGATGATGGTTTTGCCGATGTTGGCCTGCCAGATGCGCACTACCGCGACGCCGTTGCGGGGGATCCGCGCCGGGTCAACCAGACCGTTGCTGATGGCGAACGGGCCGACCGCCGCCGACAGGTTGCCGCAATTGCCGCTCCAGTCGACGAAGGACTTGTCGATGGCAACTTGGCCGAACAGGTAATCGACGTCGTGATCGGCTTTCTCGCTCTTTGACAGGATCACCGTTTTGCTGGTGCTCGACGTCGCGCCGCCCATGCCATCGATCTGCTTGGCGTAGGGGTCGGGGCTGCCGATCACCCGCAGTAACAAGGTGTCACGGGCAGCGCCGGGGGTTTGCGCGGCTTTGGGCAGATCGTCCCGGAGGAAAAACACGCCCTTGCTGGTGCCACCGCGCATGTAGGTCGCGGGAATCTTGATCTGTGCTGTGGAAGCCATGGAACGGTTCCTTCTTTATATAGAGCGCGCGTCATATAGAGCGCGCGTCGGCTCAGGCGACGGCCGAGGATTCGAGGAAGTCCTGGGCGAAACGTTGCAGCACGCCGCCGGCTTCGTAGATCAACACCTCTTCCCCCGTGTCGAGGCGGCAGGTCACCGGCACCTCAACGCGCTCGCCATTCTTGCGCTGGATGATCAGCGTCAGCGTGGCACCCGGCGTACGCGCGCCGATCACGTCGTAGGTTTCGCTGCCATCGATGCCCAGGGTCAGGCGATTGGTGCCTGACTTGAACTCCAGCGGCAGCACGCCCATGCCCACCAGATTGGTGCGGTGGATGCGCTCGAAGCCTTCGGCGACGATGACTTCGACGCCCGCCAGGCGCACGCCCTTGGCGGCCCAGTCCCGGGACGAACCCTGGCCGTAATCGGCGCCGGCGATGATGATCAGCGGCTGCTTGCGCGCCATATAGGTTTCGATGGCCTCCCACATCCGCGTAACCTGGCCTTCCGGCTCGATCCGCGCGTAGGAACCCTGCTTGACCTTGCCGTTCTCCAGCACCATTTCATTGAACAGCTTGGGGTTGGCGAAGGTGGCGCGCTGGGCCGTCAGGTGATCGCCGCGATGGGTGGCGTAGGAGTTGAAGTCCTCTTCCGGCAGGCCCATTTTATCCAGGTATTCGCCGGCCGCGCTGTCGAGCATGATCGCGTTGGACGGCGACAGGTGATCGGTGGTGATGTTGTCCGGCAACACCGCCAGCGGACGCATGCCCTTGAGGGTTCTCTCGCCGGCCAGGGCGCCTTCCCAGTACGGCGGGCGGCGAATGTACGTGCTCATCGGCCGCCAGTCGTAAAGCGGCGCGACTTTCGGCCCGGTATCTTCGTGGATGGCGAACATCGGGATGTACACCTGACGGAACTGCTCCGGCTTCACCGAGGCCTTCACCACCTGATCGATCTCGGCGTCACTCGGCCAGAGGTCTTTCAGGCGGATTTCTTCGCCGTTCGGGCCAAGACCCAGCACATCTTTCTCGATATCGAAGCGGATCGTTCCGGCGATGGCGTAGGCCACCACCAGCGGCGGCGAGGCGAGAAAGGCCTGCTTGGCGTAAGGGTGAATGCGCCCGTCGAAGTTGCGGTTGCCCGAAAGCACTGCCGTGGCGTACAGGTCGCGGTCGATGATTTCCTGCTGGATCACGGGGTCCAGCGCGCCAGACATGCCGTTGCAGGTGGTGCACGCGAACGCGACGATGCCGAAACCCAGTTGCTCCAGCTCGCCGGTCAGCCCCGCTTCGTCGAGGTACAGCGCGACGGTCTTCGAGCCCGGCGCCAGGGACGACTTGACCCAGGGTTTGCGTGTCAGTCCCAGGCGATTGGCGTTGCGCGCCAGCAAGCCTGCAGCGATGACGTTGCGCGGGTTGCTGGTGTTGGTGCAACTGGTGATGGCGGCAATGATCACCGCGCCGTCCGGCATTTCGCCCGGGGTTTCCTCCCACGGCGCCGCAATGCCTTTGGCGGCGAGATCAGAAGTGGCTACACGTGCGTGTGGGTTGGACGGCCCGGCCATGTTGCGCACGACGCTGGACAAGTCGAAACGCAGCACGCGCTCGTATTCGGCCGTGACCAGGCTGTCGGCCCACAGCCCGGTATGACGGGCGAAGGTCTCGACCAACTGCACTTGCTGGTCTTCGCGCCCGGTCAGCCTGAGGTAATCGATGGTCTGTTGATCGATGCTGAACATGGCGGCGGTCGCGCCGTATTCGGGGGCCATGTTCGAGATGGTCGCACGGTCGCCGAGGGTCAGCGCGCGGGCCCCTTCGCCGTAGAACTCAAGGTACGCGCCAACGACCTTTTGCTGACGCAGGTATTCGGTGAGCGCCAGCACCACGTCGGTGGCGGTAATGCCCGGCTGCGGACGGCCCGACAGTTCGACGCCAATGATGTCCGGCAGGCGCATCCACGAGGCACGGCCGAGCATGACGTTCTCGGCTTCCAGGCCACCGACGCCGATGGCAACGACGCCCAGCGCGTCGACATGGGGCGTGTGGCTGTCGGTGCCGACCAGCGTGTCCGGGAAGGCGACCCCGTTCAGCGTCTGGATCACCGGCGACATCCGCTCCAGATTGATCTGATGCATGATGCCGTTGCCCGGCGGGATCACTTCGACGTTCTTGAACGCCTGCTTGGTCCAGTTGATGAAGTGGAAGCGGTCTTCGTTGCGACGGTCTTCAATCGCCCGGTTCTTGCTGAACGCGTCCGGGTCGTAGCCACCGCATTCGACGGCCAGCGAGTGGTCGACGATCAACTGCACGGGCACCACGGGATTAACCTGCGCGGGGTCGCCGCCCATGTCGGCGATGGCATCGCGCAAGCCGGCGAGGTCCACCAGCGCGGTCTGGCCGAGGATGTCGTGGCAGACCACGCGCGCCGGAAACCACGGGAAATCGAGGTCGCGCTTGCGTTCGATCAATTGCGAGAGCGAGGCCGTCAATGTCGTCGGATGGCAACGGCGCACCAGGTTTTCGGCGAGCACGCGGGAGGTGTACGGCAGCGTGGCGTAGGCGCCGGGCTTGATCGCATCGACCGCCGCGCGGGCGTCGAAGTAATCCAGCGCAGTGCCGGGCAGGGCTTTGCGGTATTCAGTGTTCATCGTCAGGACTCGATCACGGAAAAGTTACGGGTGGAGAGCCCCGTGGAACTCTCCTTTCCCCATCAGCGCTGTTCGATGGGCACGAATTTGCGCTGTTCGACGCCGATGTATTCGGCGCTCGGTCGGATAATGCGGTTGTTGACGCGCTGTTCGAACACGTGGGAGGCCCAGCCGGTCAGGCGCGAGCAGACGAAGATCGGGGTGAACAGCTTGGTCGGGATGCCCATGAAGTGGTACGCCGAGGCGTGATAGAAGTCGGCGTTGGGGAACAGCTTCTTCTGCTCCCACATGGTCTTGTCGATGGCTTCGGAGACCGGGAACAACACCGTGTCGCCCACCTCCTCCGCGAGCTTTTTCGACCAGCCCTTGATCACCTCGTTACGCGGGTCGTTGTCCTTATAGATCGCGTGACCGAAGCCCATGATCTTGTCCTTGCGTTCGAGCATCGCCAAGGTGCCCTGGGTGGCTTCTTCGGCCGACGAGAACTTCTGGATCATCTCCATCGCCGCTTCATTGGCGCCGCCGTGCAAAGGCCCGCGCAACGTGCCAATGGCTGCGGTGATGCAGGAAAACAGATCGGACAGGGTCGACGCGCAGACCCGGGCGGTGAAGGTCGAGGCGTTGAATTCGTGCTCGGCGTAGAGAATCAGCGACACGTCCATGACCTTGCGGTGCAGTTCGCTCGGCGCCTTGTCCCGCAACAGCTTCAGGAAGTGCCCGGCGATGGACACCTCGTCAGTGACGCAATCGATGCGCTTGCCGTCATGGCTGAAGCGGTACCAGTAGCACATGATCGCCGGGAACGCGGCGAGCAGGCGGTCGGTGGAATCGAGCTGTTGGGCGAAACCGGCTTCGGGCTCGAGATTGCCGAGCATCGAGCAGCCGGTGCGCATGACGTCCATGGGGTGGGTGTCGGCGGGAATGCGCTCGAGCACTTCTTTCAGCGCCTGGGGCAGGTCACGCAGGCCCTGAAGTTTCTTCAGGTAACCGTCGAGCTGCGCCTGGGTTGGCAGTTCGCCGTACAGCAGCAGGTACGCGACTTCTTCGAATCGGGCGTCGGCGGCGAGTTCACGCACGTCATAGCCGCGGTAGGTCAATCCGGCGCCGGCCTGGCCGACGGTGGACAACGCGGTCTGTCCGGCCACCTGGCCTCGCAGGCCTGCGCCGCTCAATACTTTTGCTTCAGCCATTGCTGTCTCCAGTCTTGTAGTTGTGTGGGAATCGGCAATTCATTTGCGGCTTTTCTACGATTTCTTCTGCGCAAACAGGGCATCGAGCTTCTGCTCGAATGCGTGATAGTCGATGCGCTCGTACAACTCCATGCGCGTCTGCATGGTGTCGACGACGTTCTTCTGGGTGCCGTCGCGACGAATCGCGGTGTAGACGTTTTCCGCCGCCTTGTTCATCGCCCGGAACGCCGACAGCGGGTACAGCACCAGCGCCACTTCAGCGGACTTCAGCTCGTCGGTGGTGAACAGCGGCGTCGAGCCGAATTCGGTGATATTGGCGAGGATCGGCGCCTTCACCCGTGACGCAAACAGCTTGTACATCTCAAGCTCGGTGATCGCTTCCGGGAAGACCATGTCGGCGCCCGCTTCGATGCACGCAGCGGCGCGGTCCAGAGCAGACTCCAGCCCTTCCACCGCCAGCGCATCGGTGCGCGCCATGATCACGAAACTGTCGTCGGTTCGCGCATCAACCGCCGCCTTGATGCGGTCGACCATCTCCTGCTGCGAGACGATTTCCTTGCCGGGCCGGTGACCGCAGCGCTTGGCGCCAACCTGGTCCTCGATGTGCATCGCCGCCGCGCCGAACTTGATCATCGACTTCACCGTGCGCGCCACGTTGAATGCCGAGGCACCGAAGCCGGTGTCGACGTCCACCAACAGCGGCAGGTCGCAGACATCGGTGATGCGGCGTACGTCGGTGAGCACGTCGTCCAGACCGGTAATGCCGAGGTCCGGCACGCCCAGGGAACCCGCCGCAACACCGCCGCCGGACAGGTAAATGGCCTTGAAGCCGGCCCGTTGCGCCAGCAGCGCGTGGTTGGCGTTGATCGTGCCGACCACTTGCAGCGGATGCTCACTGGCAACGGCGTCACGGAAGCGTTGGCCGGGAGTGGTTCTTGTGGTCATTGTTCACCTCGGGCAGGGGCAGCGTGGAAGTGCTGCTCAATATTGCGTTTGGATGCGGCAATGTGGCGGCGCATCAACAGCTCGGCCAGCTCGCCGTCACGGTCGGCGATGGCGTCGAGAATACGGTGGTGCTCGGCGAACGCCTGGCGCGGGCGGTTGGGCGTTGTCGAGAACTGAATGCGGTACATGCGCACCAGTTGATAGAGGTCATCGCAGAGCATCTGGGTCAGCGTGCTGTTGCGCGCGCCCTGGATGATCCGGTAATGAAAGTCAAAATCGCCTTCCTGCTGGTAATAGCCGACGCCGGCCTGGAAAGCGCTGTCGCATTCGTGGGTTTCCAGCACGCGGCGCAGGTCGTCGACTTCTTCAACCGTCATGCGCTCGGCGGCGAGTCGACAGGCCATGCCTTCGAGGGATTCGCGGATTTCGTACAGCTCGACCAGTTCGGCATGGCTCAGCGAGACCACGCGAGCGCCGACGTGAGGCACGCGGACCAACAGGCGCTGGCCTTCGAGCCGGTGAATGGCCTCGCGCAACGGCCCTCGGCTGATGCCGTAAGTGCGCGCCAGTTCGGGCTCGGAGATCTTGCTGCCGGGGGCGATATCGCCCTTGACGATAGCCGCCTGAATACGGCGGAACACGTTCTCGGACAGGGTCTCGGCATCCACCGGAGAGGCAGGCAGAATTTCTGCGGCATCCAACATTGTTGACACCTGCTGATTGAATGCCCGCAAATCTAGCGAAAGATGCCAGATTCGTCAAAGCAAAACGATCGATTGTCGACAATCATCTAATAGCGACACATTTTGACGAAAAGTCCGACAGCCCGTATCCGCGCCGCCCTTCGCTGGTGCCATAAAAGCTTCATGCTAGAATGCCGGCCGCCTCAGAACGCCCACGCGGGCAGCAGGCGGCTTTCGCAGGAGCGGCACCCTTGGTCAAACCAAAACCACTTTTCGACGTCAAAGCAGCTTCTTCACTTTTCATCGCGCCTGGACTTATGAGCCGCCACCCTCTTCTCTTCCTCTTATCGCTGTACCTGCCAGGCGTCCTTCTGCCCGGTTTTTTTCTCCCCGGCCTGGCCCTGGCCGCTGAAAAGACGGTGTATGGCCTGAACGAATATGCCGAGCTGGCCGACATCGACCTGCAGGTCGCGGCCAAACTGGACACCGGCGCCAAAACCGCCTCCCTGAGCGCCCGCGACATCAAGCGCTTCAAGCGCAATGGCGATTCCTGGGTGCGTTTTTACCTGGCCATCGACGACGCCCACGAACACCCCATCGAACGCCCCCTGGCCCGGGTCAGCAAAATCAAGCGCCGCGCAGGTGACATCGACGCTGATGACGACAAGAAATACACCGCACGCCCGGTCATCAGCCTGGATGTCTGCATGGGCGAGGCGCTGCGCACCATAGAATTGAACTTGACCGACCGCAGCGCATTCCAATACCCGCTTTTGATTGGCTCCGAAGCCCTCAAGCACTTCGATGCGCTGGTCGATCCAAGCCTGAAATACGCAGCGGGCAAGCCTGCCTGCGTCAATGCTCCAACCGCAGAGTAACGACATGCGCTCTCTTACCCTCCATCTGAAGATCCTGATCGCGACCCTCGTCACGCTGGGCATCGCGATCACGGCTTATCAGATATTGGTACTCGGCATTCCGGTGACCGAAGATGAAACCGACGACCTGTGGAACATCGACGCCAAGGTCGAGTTCGTCGCCAACCCCAAGGACACGGTCAAGGTGCAGATGTACGTGCCGCCGCTGGCCCGCGATTACATCAGCCTCAATGAAAGCTTCATCTCCAACAACTATGGCGTGAACGTCAACCGCGCCGACGGCAACCGCAAGGTCACCTGGTCCGCGCGCCGGGCCACCGGCAATCAGACGCTGTACTACCGACTGGTATTGACCAAGCGCTACAGCGGCGAGAAAGCCAAGATCAAGGGCCCGATCTTCCGCGACAGCATCGTCGTCGAAGGGCCGGAAAAAATCGCTGCCGACGCCCTGCTTGCGCCGATCCGGCAGCATTCCGCCGACGTCGAAACCTTCGTCAGCGAAGCCATCAAGCGGGTCAACAATCTGAGCGACGACAACGTCAAGCTGCTGCTGGCCGGCGATACGTCGGTGGCGAACAAGGCGCGCATCACCGAAACCCTTTTGTCCATCGCCCACGTGCCGGTGGAGAAAGCCCACACCATCCGTTTGGTCGCCGATCAGCCGCAGTCGCCGGAACTGTGGCTGCGCAGCTTCAATGGCAAGGACTGGCTGTATTTCAATCCGGAAACCGGTGAAGCGGGCCTGCCCCAGGACCGTCTGCTGTGGTGGATCGGCAATGACAACCTGATCTCCGTCGAGGGTGGCAAGAAGGCCACGGTCAACTTCAGCCTGAACAACAGCGAGATGAACGCGATTCGTCTGGCCAAGCTGACCGACGAAAGCACCGACGCCGACTTCCTCGAGTACTCGCTCTACAGCTTGCCGCTGCAAACCCAGCAGACCTTCATGATCATGGTGATGATCCCGATCGGCGTGCTGGTGATCCTGATCCTGCGCAACCTCGTAGGCCTGCAAACCCTGGGCACCTTCACCCCGGTGCTGATCGCGCTGGCGTTCCGCGAGACCCAACTGGGCTTTGGCATCGTGTTGTTCACCATCATCACGGCACTGGGCCTGTCCCTGCGCTCGTACCTGGAACACCTCAAGCTGCAAATGCTGCCGAGGCTGTCAGTGGTGCTGACCTTCGTGGTGGTGTTGATTGCCGCCATCAGCCTGTTCAGCCACAAGCTGGGGCTTGAGCGCGGGCTGTCGGTGGCGCTGTTCCCGATGGTGATTCTGACCATGACCATCGAACGCCTGTCGATCACCTGGGAAGAGCGCGGCGGCGGGCACGCGATGAAAGTCGCCATCGGCACGCTGTTTGCGGCGTCTCTGGCGCACATCATCATGAGCATTCCGGAGTTCATCTACTTCGTGTTCACCTTCCCGGCCATCCTGCTGATCCTGGTGGGTTTCATGCTGGCGATGGGGCGTTATCGCGGTTATCGGCTGACCGAGCTGATTCGCTTCAAGGCCTTCCTCAAGGAAGATGCCGAGCGGGAACACCATCAATGATCGGCTGGTGGAAAACCTGGAAGGCACTGGAAGCCAAGGGGATCATGGGCATCAACCGGCGTAACGCCGACTACGTGCTCAAGTACAACAAGCGCAGCCTCTACCCGATCGTCGATGACAAGATCATCACCAAGGAGCGGGCCATCGCAGCGGGCATTCATGTCCCTGAGTTGTACGGGATCATTTC
This sequence comes from Pseudomonas sp. PS02290, assembly GCF_029960075.1. Classification (NCBI taxonomy): domain Bacteria; kingdom Pseudomonadati; phylum Pseudomonadota; class Gammaproteobacteria; order Pseudomonadales; family Pseudomonadaceae; genus Pseudomonas; species Pseudomonas sp. PS02290. The sequence goes on along the minus strand of NZ_JASCOY010000048.1, from coordinate 930 downwards.
CACCGAGAAGGAAATCGACAAGCTCGACACGATCATCGGCGGGCGAAGTGACTTTGTCATCAAGCCCGCCAAAGGCGCGGGTGGCGACGGCATTCTGGTCATCGCCGACCGTTTCGAAGAACGCTTCCGTACGGTGTCCGGGCGCATCATCAGCCACGATGAAATCGAGCATCAGATTTCCAGCATCCTCACCGGGCTGTATTCCCTGGGCGGCCACCGCGACCGCGCGCTGATCGAATACCGGGTCACGCCCGATCAGATTTTCAAGAGCATCAGTTACGAAGGCGTTCCGGACATCCGCGTGATCGTGCTGATGGGCTATCCGGTGATGGCCATGCTGCGGCTGCCGACCCGACAGTCCGGCGGCAAGGCCAACCTGCACCAGGGCGCCATCGGTGTCGGCGTCGATCTGGCGACCGGCCTGACGCTGCGCGGCACCTGGCTGAACAACATCATCAGCAAGCACCCCGACACCACCAATGCGGTGGATGGCGTGCAACTGCCGAACTGGGACGGTTTCATGAAGCTCGCAGCCGAGTGCTACGAGCTGTGCGGGCTGGGTTATATCGGCGTCGACATGGTGCTGGACCAGGATCGCGGGCCGTTGATTCTGGAGCTGAATGCCCGGCCGGGGCTCAACATCCAGATCGCCAATGACTGCGGCCTTACCCACCGCACGGTTGCCGTGGAGAAGCGGCTGGAAGAGCTGGCGGCGGAAGGTGTACACGAAAACCCGGAAGAGCGGGTCAAGTTTGCTCAGGGGTTGTTTGGGCACGTTTGAGCGTCTGTCTGTTGATCACGATGTTCAGTGTTCCTCTGACACATTGATGCCGCTCACACCGGCCCCTTCCCGGCTGAAGCCGGTCCCACTAAATACCGCGTGCCGTCAATGGGACCGGCTGAAACTCGGACTGTGGGACCGGCTTTAGC
>NZ_JASCOY010000047.1:0-42086 GCF_029960075.1 Pseudomonas sp. PS02290 | reverse complement strand
GCTGAAGCCGGTCCTACAGCGGGATTGCGTGCATTCAGTAGGACCGGCTTCAGCCGGGAAGGCGTCGATAGGCACACCGCAAAGTTGATTTTTCACCCCGCAACATAACGGCCCCAGCCCATACGAGTACGGCCCATGCTTTTTGATGCTTCCACCCTGGACACCGCGCGCTTCATCGCCCGCCAACTGGCCAACGGCGCACTGGTCACCCTTGAAATCACCTTCTTCGCCCAAGTCGTCGTGGTGGTGATGTCGTTTGTCATCGCGCTGATGCGCCTGTCGCCGTGGCGCGCGTGGCGCTGGATCGCGACGGTCTACGTCGAAATCCTGCGTGGCATATCCGCCCTGGTGCTGCTGTTTTACCTGTTCTTCATCCTGCCGCTGTTTGGCATCACCCTGGCGCCGATGACCACCGGCATTCTCGGCCTGGGCCTGACCTTCTCCGCCTACGGTTCGGAAATCGTCCGCTCGGCCCTGAACAACGTCGCCCGGGGCCAGCGCGACGCGATCAAGGCCCTGGACTTCGACGCGATCACCGCGTTTCGCCGAATCATCCTGCCCCAGGCACTGCCGTTCATGCTGCCGCCGATGGGCAATCAACTGGTCGAATTGCTGAAGACCACCTCGCTGGTGTCATTGATCACCCTCAGCGACCTGACCTTTTCCGGCGGTCAACTGATCACCACCCTGGGTCAGCAGACGCTGATCTGGAGCATTGTGCTGGTGTGTTATTTCGTCATGGCCTGGCCGCTCAGTTGGCTGGTCAAGCGCTACGAGCGACGGGTCACCCACTGGCGTCGCGGGGTGGCGCCATGAACTTCGATTACGCCTTCGCCTGGTCCATCGTCCCCGATCTGGTTCAGGGGCTGCTGGTGACGCTGCAAGTGGTGATCCTCGGCTTTCTGCTGGCGGTGCTGCTCGGTCTGCTGCTGGCCATCGCCCAGCGCTCGAAAAAAGCGCTGGTGCAACGACTGAGCGCCGGCTACCTGAGCTTCTTTCGGCACACGCCGCTGATGGTTCAGCTGTACGTGCTGTTCTTCGCCCTGCCCCTGGCCGGCCTGACCCTGCCGCCGATTTCCACCGGAGTGATCGGGCTGGGGCTGTACTACGCGGCCTACATTGCCGAAGCCTTTCGCGGTGCCATCGACGGCGTGCCGGCCGGTCAATGGGAAGCGGCCAGGGCACTGGATTTCGACAGCGCCACCACGTGGCGGCGGATCGTCCTGCCCCAGGCCCTCAAGCCGATGCTGCCGGTGCTCGGCAATTACCTGATCGGCATGTTCAAGGAAACCCCGCTGCTGGCGGTGATCACCATTCCCGAGCTGTTCCAGGCGGCCAAACAGATCGCCGGCATGACCTACCGCTACAACGAGCCCTACACGGTGATGGCGCTGATGTTTCTGGCGATCAGCGTGCCGACCTCCCTGTTGTTCAACTATTTCGAGAGGCGCAGCCATGTCTGATCTCGCACACGCTCTGCCCGGCGCTTTGCCGCAGATCATCCTCAAGCAAGTGGTGAAAAACTTCGGCGCGACCCGGGTCATCGACCACCTGGACCTGAGCATTCCCGCCGGCCAGAAAGTCGCGCTGATCGGCCCTAGCGGTTCGGGCAAATTCACGGTGCTGCGCCTGATCAAGGGCCTTGAGGCCTATCAGCACGGCAGCATCGAGGTGGCCGGCGCGCCGGTACCGGCCAAATCCGGCGGCTGGCACTGGCCCGGCGCGAAAAAGCCACCGGTGGTGCACCGGGTGGGCATGGTGTTTCAACAGTTCAACCTGTTCCCGCACCTGACCGTGCAGCAGAACGTCACCGAAGCGCCGCTTCAGGTGCTCAAGCTCAGCCGCGAAGAGGCCCTGGAGCGCGCCCATCAATACCTGGGGCTGGTCGGTTTGAGCCACAAGGCCGATGCCTATCCCGCGCAGCTTTCCGGCGGCCAGCAACAGCGCGTCGCGATCGCCCGGGCGCTGGCCATGCGGCCCCAGGTGATGCTGTTCGACGAGGTCACCTCCGCGCTCGACCCGGAGCTGGTCGGTGAAGTGCTGGCGGTGATCCGCGCCATCGCCCACGAGCAGCAGATGACCATGCTGCTGGTGACCCACGAAATGAAGTTCGCCCAGGACATCGCCGACCGCGTGCTGTTCATGGAGGCCGGGCGCATCGTCGCCGATGGCTCGCCGACCGAGGTGCTGGTCGACCCGGACAACGAGCGCACGCGGCGATTTCTCAATCTGGTGGAGCAACGTTGATCGGCCGCGGGTCAGGTTCGTGCGCCGTCGAAAAAAACCGAACTCGCCGACCGCTCACACATCCAACCTTCATACCCCACAGCGAGGATGAATCCATGAGCAATGACACCCCAGTCGACCCACGCAACGTCACCCAGCCCGACGCGCCAACCCTCGACAGCGCCGGCAAACCCGTCAACGTCGTACAGCGAGACCTCAACGACACCGACGACAACACCCGCGCGGTGGACGAAGTCATCACCCCGACCTCCATTCGGGAAAAGGAACAGGACGCCGAAGAGCTGAACAAGAAATCCGCCGAAATTGAACGCAAGGTTGCTGACGGCCGTTGAATCAGTCCGGGCGGCCTTACAGCCGCCCTGCTCTCCTGAGCGTGTATCCACTCCCGGCAACATCTGCCGCGCCGCAATATCGATTGTGTCCGCATTGGCCGTTTCCCGGCTGAAGCCGGCCTAGGTGCCCAGCAGCGCGCGCACGGAGTCGAGCACGGCGCTGATCTCGAAGGGCTTGTCGAACACCTTGCTGAACAGATCGGGCCGGGCGATGCCCAGATGGGACTGCGCACCGCTCATCAGCACAATGGGAATCTGCCCCAGGCTCTGATTCATGCGAACCGCTTCCGCCAACTCGATGCCGTTCATCCCGGGCATCATGTAATCGGTGATGATCAGCTGCGGGCGCTCGCGTTCGAGAATGCCGAGGGCCTTCAATCCGCTGCTGGCGGTGACGGTCAGGTAGCCTTCGTCTTCCAGCGCGAAGCTCAGTATGTCGGCGATGAGGTATTCATCATCGACAATCAGAATCGTGGTCATGCAGCCCTCCGCGCGAACGAGCGATCATCGGCTCGATGACGACTTCTACGCCGTTGCATTGCCTGAATCGTCGAGGGCATGAAACGCAGCCTTTTTCACAGTCAGACCCTGCTCGCCAATCAAGACGTCCAGCAGGGCCGGGTCGTAGGGGTTATCGCGGATTTTGAGGATCGACAGTTGCCGGGTCAGCCCCGCTGTCGATTGCGCAAAGCGGATCAGCATGAGGTTGTCGACAATGCCCGACATGTCCGGGGCCGGGGCGTCGATCTTGCCGCCAATCAGGCCGCGGATTTCCCAGCTGCAGACCACCGTGACGCCACGGGCGCGAAGCTCGCTCATCAGGGCACTGAAGAGGTCGAGAATCCGCGATTGATCGGCCGAAGCGCGGGCCATGCCACCGAGGCTGTCGAGGAACACCCGCTTGATGCCCTGCTGCTCGACGATCCGCAGCAGGTCGAGGGCAAGTTTGTCGATCAACTCGGCGCTCGCCGATTTCCAGGCAATGTGCAGCGCACCGGCGCGCTCCAGCGCTTCGAAGTCCAGCCCGAGCGCCGCCGCCTTCACCCGAAGGCGCTGGGGCGACTCGTAGAAGCCAAACAACAACCCGGGCTCGTCGGGCGTCGAGCGAGCGAGGAAATTGAGGCCGAATGTGGTCTTGCCAGTGCCCGACGGGCCGAGGAGCAAGGTCACCGACGATTCCACCAGACCACCGCCAATCAACGGATCCAGCGTGTCGATGCCGCTGGGGACGACACTGAATTCTGCGCTGTCGCGCAGTGCCGAGTGGGTGATGGTGCTTTCGAGGCGCGGGTAGACGACCAGGCCGTTTTCCGTGATTTCGCATTCGTGGGCGCCGGGGATGGCGCCGCTGCCGCGGGTCTTGCGCGCCTTGATGCGGCGTACGGAACGGTTGCCGACCAGTTCTTCACCCATTTCCAGCACGCCGTCGACCATGGTGTGTTCGGGGCTGCCGTCATCCAGCTGGGAGCTGGTCAGGAAGAACACCGTGCAACCGGCGAAGGCGGCATGGCCCTGCAATTCGGAGATAAAGCGTTTGGTGTTGAGGGTGGATTCGGCTTTGGAGCGGGCATTGAGCAGCCCGTCGAGGATCATCACCGTGGACTTCTGGCGGACGATCTCCCGGCGCAGCAGCTTGACGACTTCATCGAGGCCGTCGTTTTCCATGGTGTCGAACGCGCTCACGAACTGGATCTGGTCGCCGACGCGGTCCTTGTCGAAGAAGCTCAGCGTGGAAAGAAATTGAAACAGCCGCTCGTGGGGTTCGGCGAGCAGGGTCGCGAACAGCACTCGGCCGCCATTGCGGATGTGATTGAAACCGATCTGGTTGGCCAGAATGGTTTTTCCGGAGCCCGGTCGGCCCTGAATGATGTACGAGGATCCGGCAACGAAACCGCCCATTAGCAGCTCATCAAGCCCTTCAATTCCGCTCTGAAGGCGTTTTAGCTGATTCAAATTTGCTTCCTCCGCCACCATATTGGCGTCGTGAATATTGCGAGTTAAGTCCGCGACTAATCGCGGATTATTGAGTTTTTAAGGAAGCTTTCCAAGGGCAATCATCAATTCTCATGACAGATTCACACGCATTCGCCGACAGACATCGCTGCAAACCCATTCGAACGGGTATTTATCACTCGACCGAATCGGATCCGGGTTCCGGGGCACAGCCGTCCGTCTCGGCCTGGGACTGCTCGGTGCGCCGCTCGGGATCGTCGGGCTTGATGGGGGCGGACAACGGGTATTCAGGCGTGTCGTCAGGGTCAGCCGGTTGATCGTCAGCAGCCCCGCGAACGAGTGATGAGCGGTCTGGGCACATGGTTGCAGGTCCATTGAGGGAGGCAGGTGTTGGAGCGCACCGGCAGGCACTCGTGCGGTTCACCGGACCAATGGAGTGAACGGTGTCGTGTGCACCGAGCTGGATTGGCTACGACCTCGACTGTAGGACCGGCTTTAGCCGGGAAGGCGTCAATACCCCCACTGCAAAATTGAGACTGTACCCACTGGCCTCTTTCCGGCTAAAGCCGGTCCTACTGCCGGGAAGGCGTCGGCCGTTACAACGCAAAACGGAGGGCGCTCACACCCGTTTTTCCCCGGCCTCATCGAGATTCAGCAACACGGTAAAACAGCATCCGCCGTCATCGCGGCTGGTCAGGGTCACGGTCCAGTGCTGATTGGCGCAGATTCGCTGAACCAGCGACAACCCCAGGCCCAGCCCTTCCCCGCGTTGCTCATCGCCGCGCACGAAGGGCTGGAACATGGCCTGCTGTTTTTCCAGCGGGATGCCGATGCCGCTGTCCTCGACGCTGAAACCATCACTGCGCAGGGTCAGCTGAATGAACCCCTGATCGGTGTAATGCCAAGCGTTGCGCAGCAGATTGCCCATCACCGAGCGCAGCAAGGGCGCGTTGTAGACCTCACCGTCGCCGTCGTGGCGCTGATAGATAAAGCGCAAGCCTTTGGCTTCGATGGGCGTGCGCCAGGTGTCCACCAGCTCATCGGCAATCAGCACCAGCGAAGAACGCTGACCCTGTGGCGTGTTCTTGCCCTCCGTGCGCGCCAGCAGCAGGAAGGTTTCGACCAGCTGGTTCATCCCCGCCGTGGCCTTGCCGATGCGCTTTACCTGCGTGCGAGAGCGGTCGTCCAGCGCCGGGTATTCCATCAGCAATTCGCAGGACGTCGCCAGCACCATGAGCGGCGTGCGCAGTTCATGGCTGACGTCGCTGGTGAACAGCTTCTCGCGGCTCAATGCGGCGCGCAGCCGGCCCAGGGTTTCGTCGAATGAGCGGGCCAGCGCACCGACTTCATCGTTGGCGTAGTCGCTGGCGAGCACCGGCGCCATCTCCAGCAACTGATCGCGATGACGCACCTGGCCGGCCAGGCGCGACACCGGCGTGATCACCCGGGACGCGAGCAGCCGACCCAGCAGCACCGCCAACAGCACGCTGAGAAAGAAACCGACCAGCACCACACCGAACAGAATGCGCTCGCGCTTTTCGAATTTGCGCTGATCACGCAGCAGCACGTAGTGGCGCCCGTTTACCTCGGAGACCATGGCGTAATAGGCTTTCTTGCCGCGAAAGAACTCTTGGAATCCCGGGCGCAGGCCCTTGAGGTCGTCGCTCATGGCGAGGTCGCCAACGCCCTCGTCGGCGTAGAACAACTCGTCTTTTTCCGGCCGGTGGCGCCAGTCGTTGACGCTGTCCACGGCCAGCAGCCGGTGCAGATTGCCGCCCAGGCTCATGATCGTCAGGCGCTTTTCGACCACGTGCACGGTGGCGATGATGCCGACGGCGAATACCCCGGCGACCAGCGCGCTCATCAACGCAAATACGATGACAATCCGTTGTTTAAGGCTGTGTTTGATGTCCATGAAGGTCCGTGCATGGCGGTACTCGAATCCGGGGCGTGGCCCCACCGGCGGCGATTATCCGGTGCGGGATGTCATGGTTTTGTCAAATGCCGCGCTCTTTCCGGCTGAAGCCGTTCCCGTTGGAAATCAGCGGCCGCATGAGCAACATGCCGGCCGCGCACCCGCCCATCAGCAGGCAGGTGACGATGAAGACCACCGGCATGCCGAAATGCCCGCCCAGGTATCCCCCGGTCAGTGGCCCCAGCACCTGGCCGATGTACTGGCAGGACGTGGAGTAGCCGAGCATGCGCCCGGCGACGGCGTCGGGCACCGAATGGCGGATGATCGCCGCAATGCACGGCAACAGGCCGCCCAGGGCGATGCCCATGAGAAAACGCAGCAGCACCAGCTGCCAGGCATGGGTGACGAACGCCTGGGGAATGAGCAAGACAGCCGCCGCCGTCAGACAGCCGATGACCACTTTCCAGTGGCCGATGCGGTCGGCGAGCTTGCCGATCCGCGAGGCCGACAACACACTGGCCAGTGCAGTGGCCGACATCACCAGCCCGGCCATCAGCGTGACGTTTTCGCTGTGCATCTGGGTCAGGTACACGGTGATGATCGGCTCGATGGACATGATCGAAAACATCACCAGACAGGCCACAACCAGCATGGTCAGCACCGGTTTCCTGTCCGCGATGACGTCCCAGGCCCGCACAGCCGGCGCTTTCGCCACGCCAGCCTGACGCTTGGGCCGAGGTGCCTCCTTCATCAGAAACAGCGTGGCAAGGAAGGTCAGAAAGATCACGCCCCCGGCCAGGAAGAACGTGCTGCGGATGCCGATCAGCGGCGGCAACAGCCCGCCAATCAACGGCCCGGTCAGATTACCGGCCATGATTCCCGACGAGAGCATGCCCAGCGCCCAGCCGGTGCGCGCCTTGGGCGTCTGCGTGGCCACCAGAATGGTCGCGCCGGAGGCATAGCCGCCGAGCAACCCCGCCAGCAAACGCAGCCCGACCAACTGGTAAATGTTCTCTGCCAGCCCGATCAGCGACATCGCCACCGCCATGCCCAGGCTGGCACGAATCAGCATGAGCTTGCGCCCGTAGCGATCACCCAGCCGCCCCCACAGCGGCGCGGTCAGCGCGGCAGACAGAAAGGTCGCGCCAAACGCCACCCCTGACCACTGCACGATGGCGGCCTGATCAGTGACGCCCAGGTGCTCGACATACAGCGGCAGAAACGGCAGCAGCAACGTCATCGCAACGATGGTGGTGAACGCGCCGAACACACAGACGGCCAGGTTGCGCCTCCAGTGTTCTTCGACGAGGGATGGCTGAGATTGAGAGGGCGTGGTCATGACGGCTCTACCGTGAACGGAATACGCTCACGGTAGAGGGGCGACGGCCATAAATAAAATTCATGTTTTTCATGCGGGGGATTCCAGTCAGGAATAACCCCCTGCCGCTAAGGCGGTCGCACCCGATTCAAGACGCCATGGACGCGCGCGGTATCGTGAAACGGAATTCGCTGCCGACGCCCTCTTCACTGGTGGCCGTCAGTTCACCGCCGTGAACCTTGACGATCCCTTGGGAGATATAGAGCCCAAGGCCGGTGCCACTCGGGTTGCCTTCACGTCTGCGCCAGTAGCGCTCGAACACATGGGGCAACTGATCGCTGCCAATACCCTCCCCGGTATCCACCACGGAGAACACCACATGGTCGCCCGCACCTGCCGCCGTGACCTTCACACTGCCAGCCTTGGGGGTGAATTTGATCGCATTGCCCACCAGGTTGGACAGCACCTGAAACATGCGCTCCGGATCGGCGAAAACCGTCAGCTCGGGTTCGGCGTGGAAGGTCAGGTCGATGAATTTGTTCAGTGCCAGTGGCGTGAGCAGTGACCAGGCGTCTTCGAACAACTGGCTGACTTCCAGCCGCTCGGCGTCGATGAAGTAGCGGCCGGCTTCGATCTTTGACGTATCAAGCAAATCCTCCAGCAGGCTGCTCATCCGCGAAGACGCGCGCTGCAGGATGTCGACGGCAGAGCTGAGTCGTTTGGTAGATGCTGTGGCGTCGGCGTTGATCACCCGCTGCATCATGCCGCACTGCATGACGATAACCGTCAGCGGGCTGCGCAGGTCGTGGGACACCACGGCCACCAGTTCATCGCGGGCACGCACCGCCTCTTTCTCGCGCAGCACCTGCCGTGACAGGTCTGCCTCCAGCGCAGAGCGACGCAGATCGGACACCGCGTAGACCTCACCGGCGCTCCAGGTTCTGGCCTTGCCCTCGACCTGCTGTTCCCACAGGGCAAAAGATTCCCGTGGTTGCAGGCGATCATTGACGACCCGTTTGGCCTGTTGCGGGTTGCCACTCCACTCCACGCTGCCCCTGACTTCGGCGCGAAACCACAGCACCCCGTTGGCCACCGGCTTGGGCAAACTGAACGCCAGCAGTCCGCTGGCCACGCGTTGATACGCTTGCGCGTCGGGGAACACGGCACCAAGGCTGGACGTCTCGAACACCGATCCGGGCCGGTTCTGCAGCCATTGCTGCAACGCGCTCACTTGCTCGGTGCTCGGGCACTGGCCGATCAGGTGTACCTGACCGTCGATGATCACCGCCGCACCGGAGGCGTCGACCAGTGTCAGCAGCGCCTGGGCGTGTTCAAGCAGCCCGTTGTAGACGTCGTCAGCGGACTCGTTCATCGCCCTGGACAGCCTGTCCAGCATGTGATGCTTGGCCAGTCGCTGGCGCTGAGTCTGCTGATCTTCCAGCAGGCTGATCTGCATCGACAGCACTTGCCCGATGGTCTGGCAGGCCGAGCGCAGCGTGTGCGGCACCTGCAGCGGCTCGCGATTGCCGCAACTGATCAGGCCCCAGAGGCGTTCATCCTTGAGCAGGGAAATGCTCATTGATGAGCGCACGCCCATGTTGTGCATGTACTGACAATGGATCGGCGACACGCTGCGCAGCACCGCGTGGCTCATGTCCAGCGGCTCGCCGGTATCCGGGCGCAGGGCCGGGACCAGAGGCGCCGGCACATACGCGGCGTCGGGGATGATGCGCAGCCAGTTCAGGCGGTACAGCTCGCGGGCCTGCTGCGGGATGTCGGTGGCGGGGAAAAACAGCCCCAGGTAGGCGTCCAGTTCGGCCGTCGCCGACTCGGCAATGACCTGCCCGTGACCCTCCTCTTCAAAGCGATAGATCATGACCCGGTCGTAGCCGGTCAGTGCACGGATTTCCGAGACGCTGATGGCGTACAGATCGTCCAGCGATTTGGCCGATTGCAGGCGACGCAAGGTGCGCGTGAGGCGCGGCCCCAAGTGCTGCATCGATGCCTGTGTGGCGACGGGCTCAAGTTCCAGAAACAACAGGCCGTCGTGGCGATGCAACAGGCCATCGAATGCCTGCCCGGCACATTGCATCGGCAATGGATCGAGGCTGTGCAGATCCGCGTCTTGAACGGCGTCGCGCAAGGCCTCGGCCTGCGCCTCGCCCAGCCAGCGTACCAGCGAGTCGCCAGCCTGCACGTCGCCGGGGATGCCCAGCATCTGCCAGGCATTGGCGCTGGCCTGTTGCACGGTCCAGTCGGTTTCGAGCAGGGTCAGCAGAGCGCCGTGGGGCTGAATGGCGCCGGGGATACGAATGGGTTCATTGGCACAGGTGTCCAGCAGCTCATCCATGTTCAGCGTGTGGTCAAGCGTCATTCAACACTCCCGTTTGCTCCAGCCAGGTTTGAAAGCAGTGGAAAGTGGCACAGGCCGCCTGCACCACCTCGGCGTTGTGCAGCGGCGCATCGAACTCGGCCAGTTGCTTGAGGAAGGCCTTCCACAACCGCCCGGTGTCGCGGCCGTACACGTCCAGAAACTCACCGCCGCTGTCGGCATCAACGCCCAGCCTGTTGGCGATGATCCGGCGCAGCACCTGCCCCCCCAGCGTAGCCCCTTCCATGACATACATCACACCGAGCAACTGCGCGACGCTGTCGATGGCGGGCAGTTCGGTGCACAGCGGCAAGGCCTGAATCTGCAGGTCGTCCAGGCCGAGGGCGTGCAGATCCTTGATCAGCGCGGGGATTTTCTGCCGGGCAGGGTCGATGGCCTGGGGCGCAAGAAAGCGCTCCATCGATTGTTGCAAGGGCAGATGGAAACCGTAGTAGGCCGCGATGATCCGTTTGTAGGTGCCGAAATCAAGCTGGGGGTGGGTCAGTGGCAGTCGGGCTTCGAGCGTCGAGTGCTGGACGGCGGTAGCCGTTCGCAATTGCTGAAGGACACTGGCATAGGGGGCCGGGACGCAAGGGTCGCGCAACGCAGGGGTGATTTCAACCAAGGGCGAAAGTGTCCGGTCTGAGCGGACGTGCCTGAACATGCGGCAGCCGCTGTTGAGGCAGATGATGCGCGCACACTAATGGAGACAGTGCCCGGCTGTAAATATGGCTGACGGGGAAATGCCGACGTTCGGCCGGGCGGTACGTTCTCTGCGCGACCTTGGCCGTCGGCAAGCCTTGATACACGGGTATTGTCACAGCCAGGCCAATGCGGCGAGCAGGCCGAGCAATCCGCCGATGAGTAATCCGATCCACATCGCGGTGCGTTTTTCTGCAGTGACCTTGATGTCGGTGGACGTTGGCTGCGTGGCTGCAGAGTTTCTCTGGGTTGGGATGTTTCTCTGGGTTGGGGTGTTTCTCTGGGTTGAGGAATGAGTCCCGATGTGCAGCGATGGGGGCGGCATGGCGTTCGGCGCGACCAGCACCGCGGCCTGAGCTTCGCGCTCGATCCGCGACGCCCGTTGCTCCACCTGCGTGCGCAAGCCTTCCAGGCTATTGATGGACACAGGAATCCGCTCAAGCAGCGTCCGGCGCACGTGCTCAAGCTGCACGCAAAACAGACCGAGGTCCGCCAGATCGCCGACATTGATCTGCAGTTCACGCAGCACCGCTTGCCAAGAGCCGAACAGTCCATTGAGGAGTTCCGCCCGCGCCGACACCCCTCGGGGCCAGGGTTGGGCGTCTGCCCGCAACAGGGTTTCCAGGACCGACAGGCCTTCGTACATCCCGTTCAGCCCGGCCAGATGACTGCGCGCCAGGGCGTAACCCGCCGCCGTTTGCAGGTCCGCGCCATTGCGGGCAAAGACACCCAGGCAGCACTGCTCGAAGTGCCGCCAGTCGACATCAGGACAGGCGGGATGAGCGAGCCTGGCCATTTCGGTGCGCAGCATGCGGTATTCGGGCAGCGCGCGCGGATCGCCCCCAGGCTGGATGTCCAGGCCCGACCGCCTTTTTGCCTGGCCGCTCACGTTCGGCCCTGCACATCATGGCGCCTGAGATGACGCACCACCGCCCTTCCCTCCGGGCTCAAGGTCGTGCCGAACGTCGCGGTGCGGTTCCCTTCAAGGGTGGCGTCGAGGGCGTAGACCAGATGGCCCGGCTGGGTCTGGGGCAACAATTCGATGTCCAGCGACAACAGGCGCGGCTCGTACTTGAGCAGCGTGTCGGCGATGGTCCGCATCAGCCCATGGGCGGCAGAGGGCAAGCCTTCGAGCACAGCGCCCATGTCCGGCAGGCCGTAATCGGGCAAGTGCGCGAGGGTGCCCGCGCGGCTGTTGAGCACACGTTGCACATTGTCCAGCACCGAGAGCACGTATTGATCGTCTTCCCCCACCCGTGACAGGTCGAGCTCGCCGCTGAAATTCTGCAGCAGGGTTTCGTACAGCGAAGGGTTGAGCTCGCTCATGGCTCAACCCTCGGCCAGGGGGCGCAGGGTCAGCCGGCTTTCGCCCAGCTCGATGACCCGGGGCCGGTCCGGGTCGAGGTCGTCGCGGGTGAGCAGCAAGCGCCATTCATTGAGCTGCAGATCGGGCTCGCGGAATAACCCGACCACGGCGACCACTCCGGCGTTTTCGTTCAGCGGTACATCCAGCGGCGCGCCCTCGCCGGGCTTGATCACCAGCGATCGCTGATCCAGCAGGTCAGCGCCGAGCACCTGGTCGGCGTCCCGCAGCAGGTCGTCGTAGGTGGCTTTGCTCGCCGACTTGCCATCGCGCAGCTGATACACCCGCACCATGACCGGCACCGACAGCGCGCGCATGTCCGTGCCGTCGGTGTTCAGGGCCAGGCGGCCGTCGAAGTCCAGACGCAGGGTTCTGACCTGTTTGTAGAAAATCGCCTGGGTCATTGCTGCGGTGGATTCGGACACGCTCTGCGTCACCCCGCAGCCACTGACGAAGAGGCCGAGGGCGATGACGGACAACGCTTTATAAAAAATAGGCGACATGGGTGGGTTCTCTTTCCTGAGGATTGATGTGGAGCCCCTGATAACGGCCCAGATGGATAGTGATGATGTCGTTTATCCCGGGAGCGCTGCCCTGCAACCCGAGTCCGGCGGTCATGCCGAGCAACACACCTCGTCCGCCGAGCGCTGACACCGGCACGCAGCCGATGGGCAGCGACAGGCGCAACCGCGCGGTACAGCGCCAACCGAGGTAAACCTGCAACAGCACCCGCAGGTCGCTGTGCAAACCACCGCCGGGGAGCCATCCCCGCGCCTCGTCGTGGTCGGCGGTGAACAGCGTCAGCAACAGTTCGCTGTTCACGTCGCGGCCGACACTGCCCAGCGGCGTGCCCTGGGACAGACTCACCGGCCGCGCGGACGACAGGCTGGCAGGCGCGTCGAGGGCAATGTTTCGCGGCCAGTGCGGCTTGATCGACGCCTGAGTGCGAGACGCCAGCAAATGCACCAGCGCCGAAATGCCCTCGGCGTTGCGGGTTGGCAGACGCATCACGCCGAGCAACGCCAGAAAACGCGACAGCGGCGTGGCGATGCGTTTCGCGGTGCCGGGTATGCCCAGCCCGATCAGCCCGAACAGGCACTGGGAGGTGGGGTCGGCCCCAGCGGGCGCGAACGAGGCCGGGTAGGAATACTTGCGCCAGATCCGGTAGAACTGGGTGAAGACCCGGTGGTTGAAAATGTCGAGAAACCCCTCCAGCGCCTCGTGGCCTTCCCGCTTTTGCGCGATGTCGTCGAGGTAGCGCGTCGGCATCGGTGAATCCACGCCGTAGAGGCCGGGCAAACGGGTGCGCACGGTTGCAGGTAGCGACTGATCCTCAGACGACCACTCCACTGCTTTCAGTTCACTGGCCGGAAAACCCATGCCGGGATCGGGCCGGAAGCGCACCGGATCATCCGCCGGATCTTCCGAGCTGCCCAACGGCGGCTGCTCCGGCGCCGCGGCTTCCAGCAACTGGCAGAAGCGGTAGACGCTCGCCTCGGCCACCCGCCCCTGCACGGCACCGAGCCATTCGGCGACCCTTAACCGGGAATCCGCTGGCTGTGGTTTTCGCTCCATCGCAGGCTCCTCCCGGTCGGTTGCAGAATCAGGGTGATCTGGGTGAACAGATGGATGTCGGCGTACAGCGCGAAGAACCGGTTGAGCATTTCGCCGAACAGGCAGATATCGCCCTCGCCGGCAAAGCCGTTGGCATCAAGGGTCACTTCGATGTCCACGCCGCGCAGCAGAAAGCCCTTTTCGAAGCGCTGGATGAGGTGGTGACGCACCTCCACGATGGCTTCCAGACGCCGACGATTGAGCTCGCTGCCGGTCCAGTCGTACAGCGCCAGGGTGCCACGCAGCACTTCGGCGTTGTCGAGCATTGGCAGAAAGTTCGAGCCCAGGTGGCTCAACACCCGCCAGTGAAAGCGGTCGCGGCTGGGCGGATAACACGGCAGGGTCGGCGCACACAGGTTGCGCACCCGCAGACCGGACTGGGTCGTGTGCAGCGGCGTATCAAGGATCGTGCTTTGCAGCGCTTTTCTCGGCAGTTGCCCATTGGTGCCGGTAAGGCGCAGTGACAGGCACGGCCGCTCGGTCAATCGATCGAGGTCGGCGCCCTCGCCGCCCAGTATCAGCCAGGTGTCGTGCAGCCCGTTCGCGCCGCGCTTGAGGCGGGTGTGGAAATAACGCTCGGGCGCCTCGTCACGGAGCATGCCGCCCTTGTGCCGGAAGCTGGAAAACGGCACGTATTCTTCCCGTCCGGAATCCCGGGACGCCGTTACCCGGTCGACAGAATAGATTTCGGTGTGGCCGTCCTGCAGGCGCATGGGCCGCAGCAAATAGTCGGTCTGTAAGGGATCAAGGGACAGCGGGTCGGCCTCCAGCGGAAACAGATTGATCACCGGCACGGCGTGCAGGCGAATGTGCTCGCTGCTCAGCGAAAATGCATGGGGCCAGGGCACTCTCAGGACAGCCTCGAGTTCGAACCACGGCGCGTCCGGCGCGATGTTCATGTTTTCGAGCCCGTGCAGGGTCACGAACATGAATTTCTCGCGAAAACTGAAGTACTCCAGCAGCAACTGATAGCCACTGAAGGCGCTGTCGCCCTTCGGCCAGAGCCGGTCGTCATCGCCGAAGCCCTTGGGCCCAAAACGTCCTTGCAGCGGTTGACGTTGCGCGTCCCCGGGCTGACGCACATAGAGGGCCTGAGTGCCCAGGGTCAGCGCGTGATGCAACGCGTTGGCCACCGCCGGGGTGGCGTTGAGGTACAGCGGGATGCGGCGCAAATCCAGCTGGCCCCAGTTGCTCAGCGCCCCGCAGGAAAACCGTAGGCGAATCACCGAGCGCCCGTCCGGTTCCTGAGCCAGGCGCACCGAATCCAGCGCCAACGGACGCAGGGTCAGGTCCTGGGTGGTGGTGTAACTGCAGCGCGTGCGCTGGGGGCCGATGGGTTGCGACTGTATTTCAAAGCCGGTCGCGACCTGCTCGCTCTGCTTCATCTGGTGCACGTCGGGCTGCAGCTCGACGATCGACAGCGACGGAATCGTGCGCAGGTAATGGGGCCACAGCAGACTGACCAGGCCTTCGGTCAGCTCCGGCAGGTCATCGTCGAGTTTTTCCCGTAGCCGTCCCATGAGGAACGCGAAGCCTTCGAACAGCCGCTCGACGTAGGGATCGTGGGCGCCGGGCTTGTCCAGATTCAGCGAAGCGGCGCGGTCGGGAAACGCCTGGGCGAACTCCTTGCCGGCCTCGCGCAGGTAGCGCATTTCCGCATCGAAGTAGCGCAGGGTCAGATTGTCCGTGTTCAAAAAAACCTCCTGGTTGAAAGTGTCAGCCGCACAGCACTGCCGCGCGCACCGGGTCCATAGCCACCAGAGCCGCCAGCAGCGGCTCCATCCGTTTGCCCAGCGCAGCCTTGTCGGCGTCGCTGCGCTGGGCTTTCATGCGCAGCAACTTGAGCAGCCGCGCCTTGACTTCAAACACCCGCGCCGGCTCCCACTGAGCGAGCACATGGCGCTGGGCCGTGGCGTCCAGTTCGCCGAGGACGTGCAACGCCAGCTCGCTTTTGCCGTACTGTTCGGCGACCCGCGCCATCAGCAGGCGCAGTAGCCAGCGCTGCCGGCCGCCGTGAATGTCGGGGCGCGTGTCGAGCCAGGCCAGCGCCACCTCGACACCGTCGCGATCGGCCTGGGCCAGTGCCTCGCTTTCGAGGGCCAGAATGTCGGCTTCGTCTGCGTTGGAAGCGGCCGTCGCGGGCAGCCAGGCAGCCACGCTTTGAGTGCTGACGTGCTGATCGATCCACTCGCGGGAGGTCTCGTCGGCAAAGGCCGAGCCGTCGTCCCAGCACAAGGTTTCGAGGCCCGGCAGTCGCTCCAGGAGCAGGCCCAGATCCTCTTTGACGATGCGCGCCCAGCCCTCGGACGGCGCCGGTTGCCGGCTCAGCGCCTGGTACAGAAACCATTGCAGGTCGAGCCAGAAATGGTTCACGCCCTCGGCGAACATGCGCTCCACCTGATCGAGCAACTCGTTCCAGCTCTGTTGCAGGTACAGCCGCTTGAGTTGCGCGCGGTATTCGGATCGGGGCGGTGCCAGGCGCGTACGGCCAGTGGCGTCCTGGGGCGGCGACTGGTGCACGGTGTCCCAGCGCAGACTTTTCATCAGCCGATGGGCCGCCAGCCAGCCCTGGGGTTGTTCACGCAGATAGCTGGCCAGGGCGCGGCCGTTGTCCAGCAGGTCGCGGCCCGAGCGGATGGTATTGGGCAGGGGGCCGGCGCCGTGGGTGGCGGCTTGTTTGGTGGTTTGAGGGTTCGCAGCGTCATGGCTGGCACTGAATTGCGGCACCACGGCATCGAGTCCGCCGGCCTGGGCCAGCCGTGCCGACAGCGCCGAGTACAGTGTGCCCAACTCAGGACGCTGGTCGACGGGCCATTGTTCAAGCACGTCATCCAGCCAGGCGAGCGCGGCGACCGTGCGTTCGGCCTCGGCCTTCACCACTTCCGGGTACAGCGTCAGGCTGTCGAGGACTTTGGCGCTGGCCAGCCACTCCAGCGCGACCTTGCGACTGTTGGGCCGCGCCGGCAGCACCTCGGCGCTGTAGCGATCAACCATGGCGGCCAGCAGATTCAAACCGTCCGCCAGCCCCGCTTCGCCGTCCCGCTGCAGGCGCGCCCACAGGTAATAGGTGAGCACGCGCAGGTCCTTGCAGGTGCCTTTGAGGAGTTTTTCCGCCAGTACGATGACCCGATCGGCGTCCGCCCCGGACAGCTTGTTGACCTCCTCGCGCATGCTCTGGAAATCATCGTCATAGCCGGGGTCTTGACCCACATTTGAGTCACCACTGATCGGCGCCAGCCA
Source organism: Pseudomonas sp. PS02290 (assembly GCF_029960075.1). NCBI lineage: Bacteria > Pseudomonadati > Pseudomonadota > Gammaproteobacteria > Pseudomonadales > Pseudomonadaceae > Pseudomonas > Pseudomonas sp. PS02290. The sequence continues at coordinate 25,031 of NZ_JASCOY010000047.1, read as the reverse complement.
CGCTGCCCAGTGTTCAGCGTGGGCCTTGGCGAGGGCCACCGCGTCGCGCTCACCCAATGTCGTGGCGATCAACGCTTGCAGGCTCATTCCATCACCTCGGCGCGCGACGCGGTTTGCGCGCTGGCGATGCCGTTGAGGAAGATCTGTCGCGGCAGTTTGAAATTGCGCAACGCCAGTAGGCTCATCGGTCCCGCGCCCAGCTCGGTGCGCATGTGCCAGGTCAAGTCCAGGCCGTCCGGCGCCGGCACGCTGATGCGGTAGCGGCTGTCGCTGTCGTCCAGCGCGGTGACCGTGGCGGCGTCCAGCAAACGGATCAGCCCCCAGGCGCCCTGAAAGTCACCGTACAGACGCTCGCCGCTGCGCACGCTGGTCCATGTGAGGCTGGCGCCGGGGTAATCGCTGCTGCCGGGCCAGGCAAAGCGCTGCCAGCTCTCCTTCTGATTGAAGTACTGATGGCGCGCGCCATTGAGCACGAAGGTGGTCTGTACCACGTCGCGCACCGCCTTGCCCTGCAGCTCGAAGTTGATGCCCATGCCGCCGTCGGTGTAGAGCACGTCGGCCAGGTGGCTGAGCTGATTGACCGCCGCGAGAAACCTGGGGTTGATCTGCAGGCCCTGACCGTGGGCCGGGTCCACCCCCCAGCGACCGCCGTCCTTGCGCAACACGCCGGTCAGCTCCCGCTGCAAGAACTGCTCAATGCGCCCCGAGTCCGCGCGGATCATCTTGCCCAGCATCGTCAACGAGGCGTCGCTGCCGGTGGCGGCGAAGGGATAACGGCCGAGAAATGCCTTGTCCCATTCATCAACCACCGCCTGCTGCCACTGCCGGTTCAGTGCGATCGCCGAAGGTTCCAGGACCTTGCCCCACGCCTGATCCAGCGGCTGCACGAACAGCGCATGGGCCACGCCGTCCCACTCCTCGCCGAGACTGGCCGCCAGCAGTTCGCCGTAGGCCCGAGTATCGGTAAGGTCGATGTTCTTGCCCTGAAAGACCGTTTGCGCCATGGCCTGGGTCATGCCCTGGGGATCGGCGGCATGGCTGACCTGTTGAAGCTTCAGGCGCACCCGCGTCACGCGGGTCAGAAACGCTTGCAGGCTGAGGTCGTCATCGCCGCCCTTGCCTTCCGCGTCCTTGCCCAGCAACCCCAACAGTGGGCCGAAGGTCGGATCCAGCGGCCCGGCCGGCGTGTCGAGCTGCTGGCTGATGGCAGGGACCTGCGACGGGCGCTCGCTGCCCATCAACTTCTGCGCCGACTGCATCAGCGAGTCTTTCAGACCCTGACTGCGATGGCCGGCCTGACCCTGCCACGCCAGGGTGTTCATGAAGGCAATCAAGGGTGACTGGCGGACGTCGCTCATCAACGTCAATTGATCGATGACGTCGGCCAGGCTGTCGGCCCGTCGCCACTGCACTCTGTTGAGAAACGCCAGCCAGGCGCCGGAGTAATCATGGAAGTAGCGCTCGGTCAGGCGCGCTCGTAGCTGTTCCGGCGAGGTATTCGCGACGCCGCTGTTTTCCCGGTCGCTGAGCACCCAGTCGATCTGCTCGCGGCGGGCCGCGACGATGTCGTCGATCGCCTGACGCACCTGCCCTTCCCACGCCTGCCGCGTGAACACACCCGGCACACGCGCCTCGGTGAAAAACAGCGGCCACGCCTCTTTGTCATCGACCATCTGCTCAACCCCGAGATCGGGAGCGTGAGTCGCGGCGGCCTCCAGCACCTGCTGATACAGGCTGGCTTCGCCATTGCGCTGGCCCAGTTGCACCAGCAACACCTGCCGCGCCTGGGCCACCAGCGCGTTATCCGCCTCGATGCGCCACTGGGGATTGGCCTTCAGTTGCTCGGCGTAAAACTGCCACAGCGTCGGTGAAAGCCCTTTCCATAAACCCGGCGACACGCCCATGCGCGTCGGCTCGGCATGACCGAGGGCCGTGACCAGAAACCCGGCGTCCACTTTCTCCGGGCGGGCCATCATCAGATAGGCCTTGAGCTGCACATATGCGTTGTGCGCGCCCTTGGCACGCCGAGGACTGTCGGCGGGTGATGCCACCAAGGCGGCGAGCTGGCGCTTGAGGTTCTCCGCCGCCGGGTCGCGCATCAGCCGGTTATTGGCTTCCACGTAGCGCGGCCACATCGTCGCGAGCAAGGCATCGTTCTGACTCAGCCCGAAGCGCTGAAACCATGGCTCGCCACTGCGTGCGCGGTCCTTCAGCCGTCCCATTTCGAGGATCAGCGCGTTGAGGGCGAGCAACGGCTCATCGCCGTTGCCCGACGGCGCCACGGCCGCGAGGGACGACTTGATGTCGAGGATCTGCGCGCGGTGGGTGGAAAACGACAGCAGTTGGCCGGTTAACCCGATCAGCATGGCGCCGAGGGCAAGGGCGTAGCTGATGCGCGTGACAGGCCAGCCCAGGCGCCGGGCGTCGCGAGGTGTGCCCGCGAGAACACCGGCCCACGCCGGACCCGGCAGCCACAGATTGCCGACGGACTCGGTCGGTAGCGCCGGCAAACTGAACCACAGCCCGCGTAACGGCACGCCCCGCGCGAACTTGCCCAGCAACGGCGTCAAGGCCTGGTGCCAGCGGGCGATGCCCTCTGCTTTCAGGTTGGAGGACAACCGGGAGAGAAAGTCATGGTCAGGGTAGACCGCCAGCTCGGCCAGGCCCATCTGATGCAACGAGTCGTCGATGGGGGCCAATATTGTCTGCAGTTGCGAGCCGCTGAAGCGCGGGGGCAGCAGCGACCCAGCGGGCGCGCGTGCGTGCTTTTGCTGCGTCCGATTGCTCTCGCAGACCTCCCACAGGTGCAGCGGCAACTGCCAGCCCAGGGTTCGCGCGAGTTGCTGCAGACCGGCGACGCCACTGCCCATTGTCGCGGCGTTCGCGCTTTGCTGCTTATCAAGGGCCCAGACCACGCCGTCCAGACCGCGCCGCTGGGTTACCGCGTGCCAGCGGGTGGCGGTTTTGCAGAGCTGGGATTGCGGGCTGCCGCCCCAGAGCAGCACGGTGTTCTGGGATTCAAGCCACTGGGCGTCGGCCAGGCCTGGGGCGATGGCTTCGATCTGCTTGGGCTCCCCGACGACCAGAATGAAGCGGGTGCGGGTGCGCTGGAAGGCGGTGTATTGGTGGTGGAGGTGCTCTTTAAGCGCATCGGCGATCTGTAGCGCCTTGTCCTCGCCCGGTCCAGTCCCTTCGGCAGACGCTGGCTGGGGAGAGATTTCACTGGCTTTTCTGAGATATTCCGCCCGCCCCAACCGTTGCGTCAGCCACTGAAAACTCACTGCGCCCGCACAGGCCGTTATTGTGGCGGCCGCAACACCCAGCAGCCATGCGGTTTGTTCTTCGCTGCCGGCAGCGATGCCCATGAGGTGAGGGAACAGCCATATCAGAATTATCAGGCCGAAGCCCACCACCAAAATGGCTGTGAGAACAACGAACCCGATAGAACGTGGAATACGCATAAAAAAGCTCCTGCTAGGGACGCGCGGGGACGGGCGTCAAGACCATGCCCCAGAGTGCGGTTTCACCCGAACCCTCCCCGGACAAAACAAATTGAGGTTTGGCTTCGTGCTGCAGATTCAGCGCAGCGGCGGCGATGGCCAGCCACGGCGCGGCAGGTCCGGCGTGGCCCAGCAACGCGTCGAGATCGATCAGCTCCGGTTTAGCGTCCGCCGTCGGCAGGGCCGCTGGGATCTGTGCAGCAATTGTGGCGTTGCGCGCCCCATCGACACCTGCGCGCCAGACCTGACCGACCTGCTCGGGCTGCAGCGGCACCCAGTCCAGCGCTTGACGCATTGCCCGGATCAATGAGGTGTCGTCTTGCTCGCGCTCTGGTTCAGGACGATGAAGGCAGGCAAGCGTCGTTACACCGCTATGGTTCGTGGGGTTTGCAAGCAGCAGCCCAACGGCGGCCTCAGCCGTTGCATCGGCGTTCGAGGGGGCGATCTGCAGCGCGATGACCATCAGTGGGCTCTGGTCCGCAGCGCGTTGGTCGAGCCATTGGTCGACAGCGGCCATGCCTGTTTCGGCAACGGGCACTGGGGCGTGCCGGATGCCTGACTGTTGCCACGCCTGTTTCCAGATGTCTTGAAGCGTTTCCTCGGGTACACAGGTCTCAACCGTAAGCAGCAACGCAATCGGGCTGTTTTGTGGGAACTGCGCCAATGCAGGTGCCAGATCACCGAGCACTCTGCGCAAGGCCCCATCCAGCACATCCTCAGGCGCTTCGGCTACATCCCCAGGCAAGCGACTGTGACGTGCCACACCGCCAAGTCTTGTTACCTGGGATTTGATGGCGGGTTCGTCCCCGAGCATCAGATCGAGCAGAGGGTGTGTATCCGAGTCCGGCGCTCGCAACGCGGTGTGCAGGCTTGCGCCCAATACGTCAAGCGAGCGGCGACCACAGCTGATCCGCTGAGCCAGGTCCTCTTCCCGCACCTCATCCCAGCCATCGGCGGAACGCTGCTGGCCGGCGAAGATCATCGCCCTCAATCCGGCAAGGGCAGCCCAGATCATGGCCGACAAAGACACCGCCGGCCCCAGGATGCTTGGCCGGCCCTCCTCCGCTGCCGGGATCAGCAGCGCCTGCGCGACCAGGCCTGCCATGACCAGCAAACCGAGTGCGCCAATCCACAGCCACACCCGGGGCCGACCGGGTCGCTGAGCAACGGGCGGCACTTGATCCAGTCTGACCGGCATGACTAACGTGCGCTCGCTTGTGGCATGGACGAAATCAACAGGCATCCGCATGCGCAGCGATGGCCGTGAAAGGCAACCGGAATACCGTTGTCATTGAAGGCGGCGTGCCCTTCGGCCACGAACGTCGGGCCATGCCCGGGCAGCGGACAAAAGACAGGATCGTTCAGCCGGGCGACGCCAATGCCGCCGAATTTCATGACCCCGGAACCCGAAAGCACCTGGCCGCCTCCGGTGTGTGTGTCGCCTATGCGGATGATGTTTTTCATGATGTTTGTCTCTTGATGGCAGAAATAAAAGTTGATCGAATCCACCCGACTTCATAGAGGTCGGGGATGTAACAGTGCTTTGCACAAAAAAGTGCATTGCAGGAAAAGCCCTTCAGAACGTGCGTTTGGTAGTCCTTCAGGAGTGTTTAGATGCCTCTGAAAACTGCCTATGGGTAGCGCTTGCTCGTGCGCCCGCACCCAGGTTTTATTTGGATTTTACGGCATCTATTGACGGCCATTTTTGTCAGTTTGTATTCTGTTAACCGATCTAATAAAAACGGATCATGAGAGCGGATAACGTCTAGATATACCGGCTTATCCGGCTGAGCCTTGTTAAAAACCAGGAAGGCCTGCTTTTGTTTGAAGTAATAACAGCCTGACGACGTTTTTACGTATTTCTCGGGCTTTGCATTCGACAGATCATCCATGGAGGCATATCGATCGTATACCTCAACCTTGCCAATTTTTCCCAGGAGAAAGTCTCCGCTAGTTTTATTGCTGATCATTGGCCATGTGTCGAATGCGTAGACCGAATGCATCCAAGTATTAGCGAGCTCCTGTGCAATGCTCTGAGAGTCTTCGTCGATCTTTGCATTGAGACCGCACATCCCCGCAAGCACTCCAGCGCCATTTCTAGAGTTTCTGCCATCGGCATACGCGCAATCGATATACGCACCGCGCGCATCTGCCTTTAAAGTGTAGTAATAACTGTCTCTTCCGAAAGCGAACAGCGCGGGCGCATTATTGATGAGCTTTACGCCTGTCGATAAGCCATATCGATCGCCGATAATATTGGGATATTGAAACTCCTGAACGCTAACATGTGCTGTCAGGGTTCCATCTTTGTCGTTGGAAGAAATTGAAAAGGCTGCGTTCACCCCGGTTGCCATCGACAGGCACATAAGCCCCAGTAACACCTTCACGATTTTCATAGCGATTTCTCCGGACAGCCTTCGTGACTGCTTTAATTTTCTTCTTAAAAGGTCCCGCGCATCGGGATCAATTATTTGCTAGCCGTAACTGTCTTTATTTGCACGCGTCAATGCCTTAGTGCCGTTCCTGTTAACGGCACTTTCTGACGGCCATTTTTGTTAATTTTGCTTCTGTTAACCGATCTAACAAAAATGGATCGCGAGAGCGGATAACGTCTAGATACACTGGCTTATCCGGCTGAGCCTTTTTATATACCAGGAAGGCCAGCTCCTGCTTGAAGTAATAACACCCCGACCCAGTCTTTATATATTTTTCGGGCTTGACCCCAAATAGCGCATCTACCGAAGGATATTGATCGTAAACTTCAATCTTGCCAATTCTCCCTAGAAGAAATTCCGCACCAGTATTATGATCGAGCATTGGTCTTGTATTAAAACCAAAAACCGAATCTTTCCATTTGTTTGAGTAATCCTGCGCGATCGACTGAAAGTCTTCGACAATCTTTTCATCGAGATCGCACATGCCAGCGAGCACTCCGGCTCCATTCATGGGGTTTCTGCCATCGGCATACGCACAATCGATATATGCACCATGCGCGTCTGCTTTTAAAGTGTAGTAGTAACTGTCTCTGCTTAAAACATAAAGCGCTGGTGCGTTATTGATCATCCCATCAGTCGTCCAAAGGCCATATCGGTCACCAATGATTTCGGGATAAGTAAATTCACGATCATCAACATGCGCTGTCAAGGACCCATCATCGGTGTTCGATGATAAAAAAAAGGCGGCGCTTAGCCCAGTTGATATCGAACAACAAATGACGACCAAAAACGGCCTTCTGAATTTCATGTTTATCATCCCTGTAATTTTGACGATTGGGTTAGCATTTTCTCAAAACGTTCTGCGTAGGAAGCAATCAAAGTTGCGGCATCGTTACCATTGATAATCTGCCTAGCAGACAAATAGTCATGCCTCTCTCCCGCAAAAAAACTAGAAAGCTTCTTTCCCGTAAACAGCCCTTTCGCCATGCCCATAATCATGATAGGGACGGAGTGTTCGACTTTGGCCGCCGCATCCGGATCAGCAACATAGTCAAACCCCGTCAAATCCGAAAACTTCTGATAGTTGACCTTCCATGTCAAATGCACGCAACCGCGACCTCGGTATTTAAATCCATCGCCCTTTTCGACATTGCCGTAAAGAACAGCTTTTTTTCGCTGCCTGGGTTCGGGAGCAAGTACAGGGTCATATTGATCAAAGTAAGAAAGCTTTCCATACTCAGGCTTTTCGCTGAAAAATTCACTCGTTGGGTAGTAGTAAGTTTCATGCCTCACCGTTGCCAACATATAAGCAACTTCGTACACGCTCGCAACGTCGGTCGAGTCCTCGTAATACTTGTTGATCGCCAGGACGGTCCTGCGCAGATTTTCTCTTGAACCCGCCGTAAGCGCAGGCGTGCCCGGAGCGAAGCGAGTGTGTTCCGCGGCATACAACGTTAAAAATGCTTCGACATCTATTAGCCCACCTGTCTTTTCAAAACACCCGATCAACCCGATCGGATGCAGATGATGCAACTTCCCATCTGCGGGCAACCCAAGCTGTCCGGCCACCTCTGCCCACCAAGTCAACTCTCTGATCCGTTGCTTCTCTGCCAGCCAGTTGCGGTTAGGCGTCGAGCCGCCATGCCCCAGGAGGTCGTCCAGTGCATCCCACTTGCCCGGGACGTGATGCCATTCGCTTTGGTAGCGAACAATCAGTTGGGAAATCGACTGCGCGTGGGCTGGCAGTCTTAGCGCGGCTTGTATCTCGCTACCGCTCAGTTTGCCGTCACGGTTGCGGTCAATGATGTCGAACAGGCGCTTTTTGATCGGGCCTTGGTCGGCCTTGTCAGCGGCCGCGCCATGGCGTGTGATCTCGTCCTCGTTGAACCGGCCTGATGCACGCATAAAAGAGGCGAGCATGCTCCGCGGCGAATCGTAGTCGGCGAGGGTCTCGTAGCCTTCCCACGACCAAGGACTGAGCCACGGCGTCACGCCGACTTCTTCACGCACCCAGCCGTCGAGCAGGTTGTTGTCGGCGTCGTGCAGCAGCCCATCCAGGCGATACCAGTTGCACGCTTTGCTGTCGGCACTGGCAGGCACCGCGATTTTTCGTTCGACCGGCAAGCCGTCGATCAGACTTTTGGGAAGCAACAACTGCGCGGCGCTGAACGTGCTTGCCGCCTTCAACGTCGGCGGCTTTTTGCTGCTGAAAGTCCCCTGATGCGCGACCACGGGATTGCCTTTCGCCAGCTTCAGCCAGGTCCTGCTGCTGGCGGGCAGTTTGTCTGCCCAAAGGCGGCTCAGGCGCAGGAACGTTTTCACGTCGCCCGCGCTGAACACCTCCAGGTGCAGACGATTCTCCGGGTAATCGACGGCGCCTTCGTGATATCGGCCCATGTGCCCGATCAGTTCACCGGCCTTGATCGCAACCGGCTTATCCAGAACGACAACGCTGCCCCGCGCTTCCGGCTCGACCGCGCCGCTCTGCAACGAAGCGAAGTGCACGTATTGATTGACCTGCTCCAGCTTGCGAAACCGGCCCGTACCACTGACCGTCACCTCGGTGCCTGGATACAGCGTGCCGATCTCGTTGCCTTTGCGAACCATTGGATGAGCACGGACGTTCAGGGGCGTCTCGGAAACGACCCGATGCTGCTCGCCCGCCAGGGGTCGCAGGAAGTCGGCGCAGACATAACCTCGCAACGCACCGCTGGCGTCTTTCAGATGATCGGGGCCGGGGGTGTTTTCAAGCTTGCGATAAGTGCCTTCGCCGCTGACCTGGACTTCCGCACCACGCGGCAGCCAGCCGATGATCGCGCCCTTGCTCGCCTTGTTGCGCACGTTCAGTCCGCGTTGCCCGGGGTAGTCCCCATGGATGTCGTTAACGTCGACGCGAACTTGAAGGGTCGATCCGGATTTCCATAATCCTGGCCTGACGACAGCAGAGTCTTTTTCGTACGCCGCCCAATCCCGCAAATGCATGTAGAGACTGTAAATAATCAGACTCGGCGGCGTGTCCGTGCTGCCCTTGATGGCAGGCGGCTGCAAGCGGTGTCGCACCAGTACGAAATTACGCGAGAACGGCTTTAAAACGAGCTGTTTATTGACGAAATACGTCGTGTCAGGCGACTGCTCATCAATGCGATAGGCCACCACTTCACCGTCCGCGATGCAGTGCACGCTCGACTGGTCCAGCGTGCCCGCCGTTCCCGCATCAAAATGCACACCGCCATGCCAGAGCCCGCTGCTGCCGAGGGGATAGCTGCCGCTTGCGGCGTTTGCCAGATGGGTCAGGTGCTGGAGCGAATCGCGTTTATCGCGGAAGGGATGGCTCCAGTTTTGGACGGGTTGCAGTAGGTCGGCATCTCGCTGCGCGTCAGCAGATGAACGCGGCGGCAAGGTGTCCGGCGTTGGCAGTATCGGAGACTGGGTATCTTCCAATCCGAACGGCAAGGCAAATTGAGTATTCATAGCGTTATTCGCTCCTGCGATGACGGCGCGGTGCGCCCATGAAGTCCATCCGCCCTTTTTCAGGCGCGCGAGAGTAGACGGGCCTGGCGGGGAGCCGGGTCTTGCTCGTTAAGGATGTAAGCCGGAGCACTCGGTAAATTGCAGTTGTGGCTGAACAGCAAATTATTGGACGCGCTACGACATTGAGGTGCCCGCTGGTAAGTCTTGACGCTGCCGTTAGGTGGCGACGAAGGTCTGTTACGCCCATGGTCAAATTACCAACTGCCATAGGGAATACCGTGCTGGTCAATCCAGGCCTGTGCCGCTGGATTTGGTGCTCTGTAATACAGCCCCTTCTTGTTCAGATAAGGGCCGCGAGGTTCGACTTCGGCCTGAAAGCGGCCTACCTCTTTAAAGCCCAAGCAAGATCCACCTACCCATACTTTTACGATTCCTCCGGGTGCCATCCCCAGTGTGATCATTTCTCGATAGTCGGTCTTCCACTGCTGATTCCATTGGCAAAGCACACGCTCGGGCCTAACCATCTCATCACGTACCCACTGTGGTATCTGAATTTTTAACTTGTAAGCCTGGGGCTCAATCAGGGACTGCCAGCGCAGGAAAATCTGGTCGGGCAGATCGACGTTATTTATAGGTTTCCCGCCCGACACCCCTTGGTGCCAGCCCTCCACTTTCCCGGTGTAACTGGCGACGCCGCCGTGAACTCGGAAGAATGCAAGTCCACGTTTGTCCAGCACATCAACGGTCTCAACCCAGACTTCCATGTGTTTTGGGGCGGCGAAACCTACGTACCAAGCCGGATACGGCAGCTTGGGGGTTGGGGGTAATCCTGGGCCGCTCGCGCAGGCGCTGAGGCTTAGTGACAGACCGGCTGCGCAAACCAGCCTTTTCAGGCGGAGAAGCAAGTCTGCAGCTGAGCCCCTTGAGCCAAGCCGCGATTTCGCCTGCGGTTGCGTGCACTGGTAGTGCTCGGGCGCACTCATGGCTGGGTTACCAACTGCCATAGGGGATGCCGTTTTGGTCTATCCAGGCTTGTGCCGCTGGATTCGGGGCTCTGTAGTAAAGCCCTTTATCGTTCATATAAGGGCCACGAGGTTCAACTTGGGCCTGAAAGCGGCCAACTTCTTTGAAGCCCAGGCATGGCCCACCCACCCAGACTTTCACAATGCCTCCCGGAGCCATTCCCAGCGTAATAGCGAATCGGTAGTCGTCTATCGATTCTTTTGAACTGCGGCAATAAACTCGCTGTGGCGTCACCATTTCATCACGGACCCACTGCGGTATCCGGATGCTGATTTTGTAAGCCTGAGGCTCCACGAGGGACTGCCAGCGCAAAAGGATTTGTTCTGGTAAGTCGACGTTGTTGATAGGTTTCCCTCCAGATGTGCCCTTATGCCAGCCCTCGGGCTTACGCGTGTAGCCGGCGACTCCGGCATGCACGTTGAAAAAAACGTATCCCCGCTGATCGAGCACATCGACGCCTTCCACCCACACTTCCATATGCCTCGGCGCGGCGAAGCCTACATACCACGCCGGATAAGGCAGCTTCACAGGTGGAGGTACTGAGCCTCCCTTTGCACAGGCACTCAGGCTGATTAGTAATACCGCTGCAAACACCAGACGTCTCATTCTGGATAGCCTTGTTGCGGACGGTTGAGATGCACACTCCTACGATTCAGCGGTGCTGGCTTGTTAAGTAAGAAGGGGCCTCGTGGGGTCCAATGCGCGGACAGGTGGATATACCGCGCTCGTAGCAACGCCTCTTCCTTAGGTTCAAGTCGTACCAGCCGGTCAGTCATTACCCGCTGCAAGATTCGCTTGGCGATAGGCAGAAGTTCATCTGGTAACTTGAAGCGTTTATCCGTCTCGGTAATAACGTCGAATGGCACTCCATGGCGCACGCAGAGATCGCGCATGACACGCAATGCAATCAGGCTAAGTTCGCCATGCACTGGGCGTTCGAGCAGCACTGTTATCCAGTAGTCCTGCACGACCGCCTTAGCTTTGCCGCGAGGGTTAGTTGCTGCAGGCCAGGCTTTCACCGCAATGTAGCCATCGCGAGCCACGCCTGATTCGCGCAGTACTTTGGCGTCTGCCTCTGCACGGGCCCAGGCGGTGTGGGACTCAACCCTTTGACCGGTCGGAACGCTGGCCTTGCAGGGCTGCGTCATCCACAACTTTTCTCGCGCTCGTGGGAGATAGCCCCCACCGACATCGGAGTGAGCGCCCGGCAGGCCTATCTGAAGGTGCGTGTGGTGAACATTATTGAGAGAAAAGTCGGCGCGATATTCGTCGAGCGCTTGAAGGTGAATAACTTGCCGAGCGCAGTCGGGTGGCAGGTATAAATTGACTCCGCGATTCATGTCATCGCCGGGACTAAAGTCACCACGGGACGGGGTCGAGATTGCCGCAACGGTATCGAATATGGCGATTAAGTTGATGAACACGTCTGTTGAAGCGTCGAAGCTGTTTCGCAAACCAAGACTTCCGGCCGTAAGGATTTCGCCAAATACACCGCACTGGGGTTTGAGAAACTCATTGGCGCAATGACGCGCCGCCGCTGCACCACGACTGAAACCAAAGATATCGACCTCTATCTTTTGGATCGACATGTCGGGGTTAGTCTGCTCAAAAAAGCGTAGCTGTGCTTTGAGTAGGGCTGGCGCCTGCTTTACCCGAGCTATTACGCCAGTTTCGCCTTGGCCAAGGCCCTGCCCGATCAAGATGGCATCCTTGCCACCGCTGCGGGTGCCTATACCGTCTATGTACGCCTTGATGTACCCGGTTTCTGCTTCAGCCGCTATGCCATCAACCGCGTTGTCCGGATACAGCTGATACAAATACGCCACGTTACTCGGCGCATTCCCATAACTGTTATTCGGCGCGCTGTTAAACGCACTCCCGTCAAACTCCCCAAACCCATACTGCTTGCACGTCGCCGCAATACTCTCCAGCTCTTCACGGCTGAAACTGTCCAAATCCGATTGTCGGCACTGTGCGGTCGCCGCCGCATTACTCTGGTTATTCCCGGTCCCGTCAAAGAACAACCCGATGCGCAAGGTGATGCCTTCGGTGATTTCCTCTTCCTCTTCTTCCTCCTCAAGTGGCTCGGGCTGTTTAACCGGCGCAGCATTTTTAATCATGCTCCGTTCGTAGTGAATGTTGCCGCCGCTGAAGCTGGGCCAGAACTCGTGCAGTTCCGGCGGAATATCCAGCAGCGGTGGCAAGGCCGGCAGTTCAACCTCCTGTGCGGCTTTCGGTCTGAAGTCGAAGTGCGCGGCTTTGATGAGATAGTCGCCGGCGGTGCCGGATTCAATACTGCATTGTTCGATCGCCACGTAACTTCCACCCGCGTTGAGGACGATCCGCTTCTTCGCCGTGATGTGAATTTCATCTTCGGTGCTGGTGATGTTTATGCCCCGGCGAGCGAGTAATTCCAGATCATTGTTCTGTGCCTGGATGCTCACCGGGCCTTCGTTGGAGATCAGTTTCAGGCCGACCTTGCGAACGAACAGGCTCAAGCCCTGGCCGATACCCATGAACAGTTTCTTGACCACGCTGATGTCGGCGTGGCCGCCCGCGTTGAGCATCAGGTTGTCTTGCGCGGCCAGTTGCAGATGTTTGCCGCTGGTCAGGGCAATGCCGTCCGGAGCGCTGAGCAGCAACACCGAGGATTTGAGCGCGTCCAGATCCTGTTTGAGCAGATCGAGTTGCGCCTGGACGCCAGCGGCATCGGCGTGACTAATGTCAGCATCTGCGGAGATTGTTTTCAGCTGCTCGCCGGCACTCTGCAAGCGACCGATTGCGGCACTCATGTCGAGCTGCTTGCCCTGCGCTTTGGCCTGGCCATCCGCGCTGATAAACACCCCACGCCCGGCCCGAATCGCACCCCAGCCATCGGTGCGCAATTCAAAGCCTTCGCCGCGCCTATCCTTCTCTTTGTCGACCAGATGCCCAAGGTTTAGCTGGCTCTTGCCGCTGTGTTCGGTGCTGAGCTTGATGTGCTCTTTGCCGCGATCGTCTTCCATGCGCAGCTTGTTATTGGCTGGCGTGCGCAGGACGTTGCGCTTGTAGTCACTGCGCGTGAGGGTGACGTGATCGGGATGGCGACTGTCATGAAGGGCGTGAGCGATGTACGGCCGATCCGGGTCGCCCTGCTCAAACACGATCGCCACCTCGGTCCCGCAAATCAGCGGCAGGTGCAGGCCGTGGGTATCGCCTGCGTACGGACGGGCGAGGCGCAACCAAAGGCTTTCCTCACCCAGTTTCCAGCTGTCTCGGTCAAACAGAAAGCTGACCTTGTAACGACCTTCACTATCAATATGGCTATACGGATCGTTGGCCAGCGAACTGGTGACCCGCGCCGGAACAGTCCCGGCTATTTGCGGTTTCGCCAGCAACGGCGGCCGAAAACACACGCTCTCGGAATACGGAATCGCTTCAAAGCTCAACTCAAAACTGCGATCCCGCGCCGCACGCAACCGTAGCCTTGTGAGCACCGCTCCCGGCTCAAACGCCTGAGGCGCACCACCGGAAATCGCCAGCACCTGCGCCAATCCCAACGAAGCGCTGCTGCTCACGCCACTTAAGCGAGTCTGATCATTCAGATACCGCTCATGCCGCAACCGCCCATAGAAAAACCCGCTTTCCCCTTCTAAATCCTCATCCTGATCCAGCTTGTCGCCAAGCACCTTGTACGGCTCGGCATAGTGGTAGGCCTCGCCGTAGGTCGTGGAATCCCCCCGCGTCTGATCGACATCGCCATCCAGCCACGCACTCGAATCTCTATGGTGGTAAGCCCGAAAATGAACGCTCTGCTCCACCACCTCATGGCTGACCTGCAGCCCCCAAACCCCATCCTGACCGCTGCTACCCAACCCCGACTGAGGCCGAAACGGCAAGCTCACCCGAGGCCGAACGTAATGCCGCTGATCATCATGAAACTCGACGACCGCAATCCCCAATCGCTCATCGTTAGTGAAGCGATACCAGATCCCCACCTCAGCCAACAGCCGCGAAACAAACGCGAGATCACTCTCGGCGTACTGCATCACCTGCTCACGCTTCGGGTACTCCCGCACCAACGTGAACAGAAAATCCTGCCCCTCAAAATCGTGCCGCGACCGCAAGATACTCTCGACAATCTCCGGCACCGACTGATGCTGATAAATCCGAAACTGCCGTCCACGGGCCAGCAACGCCAGGCGCGGTTCGAGCGTCACTTCATAGCGCGCCTCGTCAGCAGAACCCGACAGCCGTTTAAACCCGGTAATCACCCCATGCAGCGTCCGCAGCGCCTGAACCTTAGGCACCGCCAAGCCACGAATCGCCACCGGCAACGTGTGGGCCGCCGCATGCAGACTGAACTGCGCATCCTGTCCGAGCATCCGCTCGGCGCCGATGTCCCGCTCAACCGAGGTAAATTCCACCCGGTAATGAAAGGGCTGACTCAGGCGTTCTTCACCCTCAAACGCCAGCACATCAAGCGCGACAGGCAGGTTAAGAACGGTCAGCTTGTGACGGCTATGGTCGAAAAACACCCCAATGGAATCGTTCATCATTCACCCTCCACCGAAGCCAGGGCTCCGACGAACTCAAGGGTGATGCCCTCCTCCTCGCAGTGCCCCAGCACCACGCCCCGCGTAGCCAATCGCGCGGCCTGGCGCTGCAGCAGTTGCTGACTCAGCACCGGCAAAATCTGCTGATTGAGCAAGCTGTCGATGTTCCGCGCGCCGCTGTCGGGGAGCAGGCAGGCCTCCACCAGCGCGTCATGCAGGCGCTCGTCGATCCGGCAGTCCAGCCCGTAATGCCGGCGCAACCGCTCCGCCACTTTGCCCAGCTTGAGCGCGACGATGCGTTTGAGCGCAGGCGCCTGCAGCGGCCGGTAAATCAACGTCTGAAAGCGCGCCAGCAACGCCGGCTGAAAGTGCTCGCGCAGCACCGGCCGCAGTTGCTCGTGGACCTCCCCGTCGAGCGCTTCGGGGTTCCCCAGCAGGTAGTCCTGCAACAGGTCGCTGCCCAGGTTGGAAGTCATGACGATGACGGTGTTGCGGAAGTCGATTTCGCGCCCTTCGCCGTCCCGCATGAAGCCCCGATCGAAGACCTGATAAAACAGGTTGAGCACGTCGCGGTGGGCCTTTTCCACTTCATCGAGCAGCACGACGCTGTAAGGTCGCTGGCGCACCGCTTCGGTGAGCACGCCCCCTTGTCCGTAGCCGACGTAACCGGGCGGCGCGCCTTTCAACTGGCTGACGGTGTGGGCTTCCTGGTACTCGGACAGGTTCAGGGTGATCAGCGATTCCTCGCCGCCAAACAGGATGTCGGCCAGCGCCAGGGCGGTTTCGGTCTTGCCGATCCCGCTGCTGCCCACCAGCAGGAATACGCCCAGCGGAGCGTTTTCTTCAGTTAGTCCGGTTTTCGCGGCGCGCAGTCGTTGAGCCAGCGCCGTCAATGCGCGGTCCTGCCCGATGACGCGGGATGCCAACGACTGCTCCAGCGTCAGCAGGCTGGCCTGTTCGTCCTTGAGCAGGCTGCTCAGGGGCACGCCGGTCCAGTCGGCGATGACCTGGGCGACGCTGCGATCGTCGACGTCCAGCGACAACAGCGGTGCGTCGCCCTGAACCGCCTTGAGCCGGGCCTGCAGATCCGCGCAGATGTCGGCGTCGAAGACCTCACCATGGCGGGCCGCGAGCAAGGTCTGCGCGAGATCAAGTTCGTTGGCATGCTGGTCCTGCAGTCGCGCCAGCTCATCACTCAGGGATAACAGCTGCTCGGCGATGACCGCCATACGTTCATCGGCGTTGCGTCCACTGATGCGCCGATCGTCTTGCAACGCCAGACGTTCCTGCTCCAGCGCAGACTGCCGGGCCTTGCTCGCGATCAGCGCCTGGGGTTGGCAATCCAGGCTCATGCGCACCCTGGCGCTGGCGGTATCGAGCAGGTCGACGGCTTTGTCCGGCAACTGGCGGCCGGGCAGATAGCGGCGCGACAGCACCACCGCGGCCTGGATTGCGGCGTCCTCGATGTGCACGCCGTGGTGGCTGGCGTAGCGGGCCTTCAACCCGCGCAGCATGACCATCGCGGTGGCGTCATCCGGCTCGTCGACCTTGACGGTCTGGAAGCGCCGCTCGAGCGCCGGATCGCGCTCGAAGTACTGCTTGTATTCGCTCCAGGTGGTTGCGGCGATGGTGCGCAGTTCGCCACGGGCCAGGGCGGGCTTGAGCAGATTGGCAGCGTCGGCGCCTCCCGCCTGATTGCCCGCGCCGATCAGCGTGTGGGCTTCGTCGATGAACAGCAGCACCGGGTGCTCGGCCTGCTGCACGGCCTCGATCACGTCTTTGAGGCGCTGTTCGAATTCGCCCTTGACCCCGGCGCCGGCTTGCAACAGCCCGAGATCCAGCGTCCGCACGCTCACCGGTTTCAGGCTGGCCGGCACGTTGCCTGCGACGATGCGCAGGGCCAGCCCTTCGACCAGCGCGGTTTTGCCGACGCCCGGCTCGCCCACCAGAATCGGGTTGTTCTTGCGCCGACGGCTGAGGATGTCGATGACCTGACGAATCTCGTCGTCACGGCCCAGCACAGGATCGATCTCGCCGTTGCGCGCTTTCTCGGTGATGTCCTGGGTAAATCTTGTCAGCACAGGGTTGTCCGCAGCAGTCGTCATCGAATCCACGGGCACAGCATCGGGAGCAACATCCAGCCCTTGTCCCGCCTGCGCACGCTCATCGGAATGCTCGTCCAAAAACGGCAGCAAATGGCGCAACTGCACCTCGCTCAAACTCAGCAACGGCCAGGCCTCTACACACGCCAGCAAGTCGGGGCTTTCGATCAGCGCCGCCAGGACGTGGGCGGAGCGCAGTTGCTCGTTGTCCTCGTCCATCGAGGCGCGCACCCAGGCGTTCTTGATCAGCCGCTGCAATTTTTCACACAGCTGCGGCTTGGCCTGGACGCTGCGCGGCAGGCGATCAATGTGGTCGAGCAAGCCGGTCCACAGCGCTTGGATGTCCCACTCGTAACGCCGGCCGATCAGCACCAGATCGCCGTCGCCCTGCCCCAGCAGTTTCAGCAGCCAGTGCTCGATGGTGATGTGGCCGTGGCCGCGACTCTGGCACAGCGTTGCCGCCGCGCTGAGGGCCTGGGCGCAGAAAGGGTTGAGGCGGCGAAGCAAACGGGAGGAGCTCTGTGCCATGGGTTATCGTCCTTGAACGGAAGGAGTAATTAGCGCCGACGAGACCGTTGAGCGGTCGGCGCCTCGCTGTTTTTTCGGGGGAAACGTGCCGTGTAGATGTGCTTGGCGCAGCGGCAGCGAACGGCCGTTCAACCCAGCACACCGCAGCCGGCAGACAGCCATGCAAAAGCCTGCCTGCCGGCCTTGCAGCGTCAGGCGGTCTGGCGTTCGTTCCACGAGTCGGAGTGGATGATGTTGCCGTCCTTGTAGGTCCAGGTGACCTTCTCGTAACGCAGCTCGACCATCTCCAGGTGGTTGTGCTTCTCCTTCGCCGGGTCCTTCACGTCGTGCATTTTCGGCGCGACGCGCACGACCTTGACGTTCTCCAGCAGGGTGTTGAAGTACTCGACTTCCTGGCCGGCGTCGTCGATGCGGTACCACTTGAACTCGGCGCTTTTCAGGGGCTGGCCGGTGCCGACGGCCTTGTACAGGTACGGGCTGCTGGCATCGATTTCCTTGGTGAACAGGAACGGCGTGTGCACCCGGGCGCCGGTCAATTTGCCGGTGTTGTTGTCGGTGGGGATGTACACGCTGTGGTCCTGGGCGACCACTTCGACGCTGCCTTCCCGGGACTGCACGTTGACCGAACCTTTGATGTCAGCGCCGCCGTCATCTTTGAGCCAGAGGTAAACGGGAATTGCCATGTGAAACTCCTTGCTTGGGTTATCGAGTGCCGCGAAATGCGACGGGGGTAGCCGGCCCGGCCCCGGCAGAAAGCGACCCGCAGGCTCCCTCTTCCGGCACCAGGCGGATGTCGACGCGGCGATTGGCCCTGCGTCCGTGTTCGGTGTCATTGCTGGCGATCGGTTGACTGGCGCCGAAGCCCTGCACGGCAAAGCAACTGCCGGGAATGCCGCCCATGCGTTGCATCCAGTCGCGCACCGAGGCGGCGCGGTCGCGGGACAGGCGCAGGTTCTGTTCTGCACTGCCGGTGGCATCGGTGTGTCCGGTGACGACGATCAACCAACCGGGTCTGGCCTTGATGCCGACCAGTGCGTTGATCAGCACCTGGGTCGATTCCGGCTTCAGCTCGGCGCTGCCGATGTTGAACAGCGACAGCGTGTCCAGACGCACGGGGCCGGCCGCCTGCACCGTCTCGGTTGGCGGTTGGTAACGGCCGATGGCGTGCCAGACCCTGATGCGCAGCTGTTCGGCGCGGTACAGGCCGAGGCCCAGTGACCGAGGCTCGCCGTGGCGGTAGTAGTCATCCAGCCGTCGGGCGTCGTCGTGCAGGACGGTCAACGCCGCTTCGCGCAGCGCCACCGCCCGCTGGTCCTCGCGGGCGGTTTCGTTGATCGAGGCATAGCGGCGCAGGTCGTCACCGACCTGGCGGATCAACAAGGTGTTCTGCCGGGCCGAGCTCGACATCGCGATGACGGCGGCGAAAGCCGTCAGCCAGATGCCGATGACACTGGCGCGCCGTGCGGCGGTGTTGCCGGTGTGTCGGGGCAGCAGCTCCAGCAGGCAATCCGGCACGGGCAAAACACCGACCGTGCTGCTCGTCAAATGGGTCGGCACCAGCGCAGTCTTCGCCTGTATCCAGTGCTGCCAGACGCTGCCCGGAACCTGTTCCGGCAAACGAGGCACGCGGCAGATTGCGTAGGCCACCGGCAGCCGCGCGCTTTGACGGCCAAGGCGGGAGAAGTGCGGGGCCACAGACTGCTCCAGCCACGCGCCGTGGGTATTCATCTGCACCGCGATGTGCACTCGGTGAGTGAGAGCGGCGCGGTCTTGGCGTTGCCAGTCCTCGACGCTGGCGCAGGTGCCGTTGCTTCTAACCCGCGCCGAGGGCCTGCCATTTTCCCAGCTGAACCACACAGATGGGTCGCTCGAACCGGCCTCTTCTCGGGTGAAGCCGGTCCCACAAACATCGCGCGTATCCTGGGACGCTTGCTGATAACTCACGACCCACAGCGGTAACGTCAGCGCGCGCTTGCGGACCACGGACAGCTGATGGGTCAGCGCACGAAGCTGGCCATCCAGTTTCGAGCTGTCAGTGTGTTGAGACGGATTGACCACACACATGACGCTCATCTGCGCACGCCATTGCGAACGCGCTGCCAGCAGCGCTGCGACCAGACCGGGCAATCGCTCAATATTCGGCACGCTGACGTAACACCCGCTCGCCGTCGTCCGCACGGCGGTTTGCTCGGCGATATCAACATTTAGATCAGCAGCAAAAAGCGCCGACGATCCCTGCCCGCACACCAGCACCACGGGCAGGCGGTACTCACTGCCGGGCAAGGCTCGAAACTCATCCAGCCTTGGCGGACCACCGAGACGGGAAGAACCTCGACCCGCCAGCAGCCAGCCCCCGGCCACCAGCATCAGGGCGCCCACCACAGACAGGGCTTGAGCGACTAGGCTCAGGGGCAAGACGCTGATCACCATCAGCGCCATACATCCCGACCACAGCGCAAGTGCACGCATCAACTTGAGTGTCATGGGCGCGTCACACCCGCTCGGTCACAAGGGAGGCCACCAGAGCCGCCAGATGCGAATCCAGCACCCACCAGACGCCCGCCAGCAGCACACCGGCCACCAGCAGATGCAGCAAGGGTGCGCGCAACCATCCCGGCAAAGGCTTGCGGCCCCGTGCGTCGATCCACGTCGGCAGCGGCTGATCCAGGGTCACCGGTGCAACCCGGGTGGTCAACTCAGCCATCAGTTGCTGACGCTCGGGGTGATTCGGCTCTTTGTAGCGACCAAGAAAGCCCAGCATCAGCACGCGGTGATACACCCGCAGCACGCTCGGGTCCGGGGACGGCTCGTGCAGCACTTCGCGCATTTCTTCGTAAAGAAACTGCCCCGCCTGATGACGTCCGAAGTAATGCGCCTGAAGCGGTTCGTGGGTCCATTTCGCGCGGGCACTGGCATCGGCGTGGACCAGCACGGTTTCGTCCAGCAGCGCGCATTGCGCGTGACTGATGAAATCGACATTGCGCTGGCTGACACCGGCTTGCGTCAGCGCATCGCGGACCCCCACCACCTGCCGGGTGCACACCTCCCAGAGCGCGTCGCTGTCTGGAGCCGACGCGCCGTGGCGCAACTCGACCACCAACAGGTAACTGTCCTGCATCAGTTGATCTACATCGACGGACCCGGGAGCCGCTTGGCTTTTGATTGGCCGGCTCATGAGCGCAGTACCGCAAACAGCTCAAGCTTGACGTCCGGCAGCGTTGCCGGGACGTAGAACGCGCAGACCCCTTCGGCGAGCACGGCCTGACCGCTCGGATGGGCAAAATCGAGGGCGAAATACTGGTTTTCGAGACGCAGCGGGATCGCCGCCGGGACGTGACTGAGGGGCTGCAGCGGAACACCGTCCAGCGCGGCATTGATCAACTGATCGACGTCGTCCGGTGTGCCGATTTTGCACAGCCGCGGGAACTGCGCCTGCAATTGGGCCGGGGCCTCGCGGCAGCGCACCGACAGATAAAAGTCAGCGGCGTCGGCTTCGCGCAGGCGCGGGTCGTTGAAGGTCACTTGCCAGCGACCCGGGATCACCCGCTCCAGCTCCAGGGCAATCACCCGAGACGGCAGACTGGCTTCGAGCAACGTCGAGATCATCTGCATCAACGGCGGCAACACGGTTTCCAGGTCGTCGTGGCGGTAGGCCGGAATGGCGTCAACGTCGTGTTCGAGGGAGAACGTCAGCAGAGCCCCCGCCAGTTTCACCAGTTCCTGATACACCTGCTCGGGATGGCGCGCCGGGCTGGCCTTGAAATCGGCGAGCACGGGTTGATAGGTGTTCAGCGCATTGAGCAGCCAGAACAGCGAAACATCGGCCACCGCGAAGTCGGCCATGCGCTGATTGCTCTCGCGGCGCATGCCCATCAAGCGATGGCGCTTGGACGCCAGTTGGGTCAGCAGATTGTCCAGTTGGACCTGCAAACCGAGGTGCCCGGCGAAGCTCAACAGCGGCGGCACGAAGGCTTCGTCCAGGCACGCGCGTCCCTGCCCGTCACGCACCAACCGGGCGACCGGACAAGTCAGGTAATCAGCGTTGTCATCGCTGGCCAGACGCAGGCTGAGCATGTGCTCGAGCACACCGATCGACTGTTGATCGTCGCCGTACAGATCCTGCACCTCGCGCCAATTCTGGCGGTAACGCACGGGCCGGTCGGCGCGGGCGCTCTCGAACAGGCAATTGCCGCCGTTGGCCTGCTCCAGCGGCAGGCACAACAGCACCGTCGCGCCCTGCCCCGAGTCGATCGGGATCTGTTCGAGGGCCAGCGCGGCGGGCAGCCGATCAACGCTGTCGGTGTCGATCAGCGTGCCATCCGGCAACCGCACCCGCAGCGCGGACGCCTTGAGTTTGCCCAGCCGCAACGCCTCAAGATCAAAGGTCGCCCTCTGCACACCCCACGGATGAACCCGCGACAGATGCGCAATGCATTCGTTGGTCCAGGCTTCCCAGCGCGCTTGCTGCTGGAATTGCTGCTGGGATAACAGCGCCCCGGCAGCCCAGAGAGGTCGGTCGATTTTCATGTTGTGCTCACCTATGGCCGACGTCAGGTTTTGGCTTTGGGCATCTGGGAAACCAGCGAAAGGTTCACGTCCATGCCTTCCACCTGGAAATGCGGCACGGCGTACAACTTCACGCGGAAGAAGCCGGGGTTGTCGTCGATGTCCTCCACCGTCACCCGGGCGTCTCGCAGCGGATGGGAGGCCTGCAAATCGTCCCCCGGGTCAGTCATCTCGGTGACCAGCCCGCTGATCCACTTATTCAATTCCAGTTCCAGCAGACGCCGGTCTTTGGTGGTGCCGATGTTTTCGCGCTTAATCAATTTCAAATAATGCGCAATGCGCGACAGTAGAAAGATGTAAGGCAGGCGCGAGTTGATCCGGCTGTTGGCCGTGGCATCGGCGGTGTCATACAGCGCAGGTTTTTGTGTTGAATTGGCGGAGAAGAAACACGCGTAATCGCGGTTCTTGTAATAGGAGAGCGGAATAAAGCCCAGATTGGCGAATTCAAACTCCCGGGTTTCCGGGATCATCACTTCCGACGGAATCTTCACCTGACTGCCGGTGCCGAGGTCATATAAATGAATGGGCAGATCCGTCACTGCACCACCGGACTGTGGCCCGCGAATTTGTACACACCAGCCGTTATTGACGAAACTCTTCACCATGTTTGCAGCGAAGGCAAAAGAAGCATTGGTCCACAGGTATTTGCTGTGATCGGTGCCTTTAACACTTTCCACATAATTGAAACTGCGCACCGGAATCGTGTCCGGCCCATAGGGCAGCCGTCCCAGCACGCGCGGCATGGTCAAACCGATATAACGGGAATCGTCGGTGTCGCGGAATGACTTCCATTTGATGTATTCCGCGCGATCAAAGTAATTACCGATGTCTTTGATGGCGGCGACTTCTTCCATGGTGTCCTTGCCGAAGAAGGCCGGCCCCACCGAACCAATGAACGGCATGTGCGCTGCCGCCGCGACCTTCGATATGTTGCGAAGCAGCGCGATGTCTTGCGGGCTGCGATCAAACTCGTAACTGGAAACAGCCGCCGCAATGGGTTCACCGCCGGGCGTGTCGTACTCCTGGGTATAGGTGTGCATGTACAGACCGCTTTGAGCGATCTCGGGGGCGTCTTCGAAATCCTGGACCAGATGGTCCTTACTGATGTCCAGCAACTCGATGCGCACGTTCTGCCGGAAGTCGGTCTGATCGATCAGCGACTTCACCCCGCGCCATGTGGACTCGACCCGCTGGAAGTCCGGGTGGTGCATGACGGCATCAAGCTGACGGCTGATCTGCGCGTCCAGCGAGGCGATGTGTTCGTCGAGCAGGGTTTTGTCGAGACGCTGCACCTTGCGCGACGAGCCCTTGAGCAGGTTGAGGAACACGCTGACCGCCGCGGTCACGCGCTCATCGGCGGAGATCTCCGACAGCGCCTCGTTGTTCTGAAACGCCTCGATATCGCCGAGGGCTGAAACCGGGTTGAGGTTTATTTTTGAAAACAGCGCGTTATAGACGCCGGTGCTTTCTTCGGACAAAACGGTGCCACCGCCTGATACTGCGGAAGAGTGTTTCGAGGACATGTTTGATACCTGCTATCAGAGACCCGGGTGATTAACGCTCTGGGGGTGCGGCGAGTACGGCCAGTTCGGCGCGCAACTCATCACTGAGCGTTTCGTCTTTGACGATGCGTTCAAGTTCGTGACGGAAGGTCGCGTTGTCGAGCAGGTTTGATTTGAGATCACGCAACAGGTTGCGGGTCGCCAGCAACGCGCGCAGTGACGGTATTTGTCTGGCGACCTGTTCTGGCTCGAAGTCTTTCATTTTCTGGAAGTTCAAATCCACGGAAGCATCCGAACCGTCGTCGGCGAAGGTGTTTTCAACGGTGAGTTTTAATGCAGGGGAAAATTCCGCCAGCACACTGTCGAAATTGTTTTTATTGATATTGATTTTGCTGCGTTCGGACAATGGCCGATCTTCCTGGCCGTTGCTGTAATCCCCGAGCACCATCAATTTGAGCGGGAGTTCGACTTTTTTCTGCGCACCGCCCGTGTGCAAATCAAGTTTTATATTGACCCGCGCTTTGGGCACTTCATTTTGAAAGCTGTTTGAAGCCATAACTCCTCCGTCGAAAATGCCACACGTCACAAAGGGGAATATCTGGATCGCAGGGCCTTTTTATCAGCCGAGCGTCCGTGACCCAAGCGATCAAGTTTTAACAAGTGTGAGCAGCGAATGGGTTGATGAAGTTTTCATCGAATTCGGGAAGCGGCAAGGCTAATTCCCTACGAATAAAAACTCTACCCACCAAAGACAGGAAGAGAGGTGTCCTACGGAAGTCTAGAATCCTTCCTACAAAATAATCCCGGACAGTGGAACGGCTGCAGAATTAAAAGGCGTACGCAATACAGTGGCGGCGGGGTTTAAGGTACAGATATAAAAAACTGCAAGCGGTTGAACAGCATCAGCTGTGCAACACGCCTGCGGCTATTTCGAGCAAATGAATCAGAAGATGTAATCGGTGGTCAGGAACGTCGATTCGCGGTTATGGATGATGTCGCTGATCAGCGCCTTGTTGCTTTCCTGGAACTTGGTCGCCACCAGGGTGCGGATCGAGAACACGCGCAGCGCATCGTCCACCGACAGCGTGCCTTCGGCCGAATTCTTGCGGCCGTTGAACGGGAAGCTGTCCGGACCGCGCTGGCACTGAGCGTTGATGTTGATCCGCCCCACCTGATTGGCGAACGCGTCGACCAGACGCCCGACCTGCTTGGAGTCGTTGCCGAAGATACTCAGTTGCTGGCCGAAATCGGAATCCAGCACGTACTCGATCACCGTTTCCAGATCGCGGTACGCCACCACCGGCACCACGGGCCCGAACTGTTCTTCGTGGTAAACGCGCATGTCCGGCGTGACCGGGTACAACACGGC